>NZ_JARVSY010000050.1:0-79928 GCF_030208925.1 Rhodococcus sp. MEB032 | reverse complement strand
GGAGACACCTCGACCCTGGTCGACCCCAAGGTATTCGACGCCATCCGCGGCAAGTAGGGCCTTCGGCCCCTGTGCGCCTTTTTGGTAGTCCCCACTACCGGAAAGGCACACAGGGGCGAAGCCCCTCTCGCAACTTCACTTCCTCTTTCGACGTCAGCCAGGACTCCTCGGCTACGCGGATGTCTGCGGCAACCCTCTTGTGCAAGGACTTTCCGCGCGAGGAGAGAAACACGCGTACCTTCCGGCGATCGTCCTCCCCGACTTCGCGGTAGATGAGCGCGAGCGAGACCAACTTGTCCGCAACTCGCGTCAGCGTCGGAGCCGGTGTTCCCGTTCGATCGCGCAACTCAGCCATCGTCAGCCCCTCGGTCGACGCCAGGGCTTCGAGCGTCATCCAGTGATCGAGAGTGAGATTCTCTGCCGCCAGCGCCTTCTCCGCCGCTGCCGCGGCCATTCGAGCTGCTCGGACCAGCGCAGTCGTCAGCGACGCATCAAGAATTTCGGAGTCACTTTTTCCCACTGATCGCTCCCCCGCTGTTGCGCAGTTCACACTTCTCGGGCAATACTTTCAAATGAAATGATAGTAACCCAGGCCAGGCCGCTGACTCCCGATTCCGGCGGCGACGCATGAGCGCTACCGGCGCGCTCGAACGCGCGCGCAGCGCGGTGTGGCGCCTGGGCATGGTGGTTCCCCTTCAGGGGCCGGCCGGACTGTTCGGCCCCTCCTGCGAAGCAATCAGCGAGTTGGCCGCCCGCGACCTCAACAACTCCGGTGGCGTGCTGGGACGCGAAGTCCAGATCGAAGTGATCGACGGCGGCGCTTCGCCGAGCGTCGTCGCCGCCCGCGTGGGACAACTACTCGACGCAGGCGACATCGACGCGGTCAGCGGTTGGCACATCTCCTCTGTCCGCCACGCTCTTGCACCCGTGGTCGCGGACCGCATTCCGTACTCGTACACCTCGCTCTACGAGGGCGGCGAGGTCAGATCCGGCATCTACTGCTCCGGCGAAACACCACGGCAGCAGATCGCGCCGGCGCTGAAGTGGCTGCGCGACAACGTCGGAGCGCGTAAGTGGTTTGTCGTCGGGGACGACTACATCTGGCCGCACAGCTCTCTCGGAGCCGTGAGGCAATTCGCCACCGAACTCGATCTCAGCCTTGTCGGCGGTTCGTTTGTCGACCTCGGGCGCGGAAACATGAAGCAGTTGGTCGAGACCGTCTCGAACTCCGGTTGCGACGGCGTGATCATGCTCCTCGTCGGGCAGGACGCCGTCGACTTCAACCGAGCCTTCGCCCGCCGAGGCCTCGACGAGTCGATGATCCGGTTCAGCCCGTTGATGGAAGAAAACATGCTGCTCGCAAGCGGCCCCCGCGCAACCCGCAACCTGTTTGCCTCCGCCGCGTACTTCCGTTCGATGGTCGACGGCAACTCCATGGATCTTCTCGGGCGCTACATCGCACTGCACGGCGCGCACGCTCCGGCGCTGAACAATGCCGCCGAGTCGTGTTACGAAGGGATACATACCCTTTCGGCCCTGGTTCGACGCGCCGACAGCACACATCCGCGCGACCTGGACGCCGTCGTCGAGGGTGCCGCGTACGACGGGCCTCGCGGAACCGTCGAGTTTCGTGATCGTGTTGCACGACAGAAGATTCAGCTCGCCGTCGCCGACGGACTCGACTTCTCGATCATCGCAACGCTCTGAGATTTTCCCACTGAGTTCTCGCTCTTGACTTCTGTGGCGCGCATCACTTAGTTTCATTTGGAATCATTTCATTTGAAAGTAAGCCGTCCCGAAGTAACCGTCCCGAAGTAACCGTCCCGAAGTAACCGGAGGTGCCCGATGGGCAGTGTTGGTTTGCTTTACGTGGGAGCCGTCCTCTTCGTCAACGGACTGATGCTGCTCGGCACAGTTCCCGTTCGATCCGCCTCGGTCCTCAACCTCTTCGTCGGCGCACTTCAATGCGTCGTCCCCACCGTCATGTTGATTCAGGCTCAGGGAGATTCGAGTGCCGTCCTGGCGGCCTCAGGGCTCTATCTGTTCGGATTCACCTATCTCTACGTGGGCATCAGCAATCTCGCCGGCTTCGAGCCGGAAGGAATCGGGTGGTTCTCGCTGTTCGTCGCGTGCGCCGCGCTCGTGTACTCCTTCCTCTCTTTCACAGTGAGCAACGACCCCGTCTTCGGGGTCATCTGGCTCGCATGGGCAGCGCTGTGGACGCTGTTCTTCCTGGTACTCGGGCTCGGCCGCGAGAATCTCAGTCGCTTCACCGGCTGGGCAGCGGTCCTCCTGAGCCAGCCCACGTGCACGGTCCCCGCATTTCTGATCCTGACCGACAACTTCCACACCACACCCGCCGTCGCGGCCGGTTGGGCCGGAGCACTTCTGGTTCTCCTGGGCCTGGCCAAGATCCTCGCTGCACCCAAAACCGCAGTACCCCAATCCCGTCCAGTCTTCAACTGATCGACACAACCAAGGAGTGAAAGACAATGCGACACGGTGACATCTCCTCGAGCAACGACACGGTCGGCGTAGCAGTGGTCAACTACAAGATGCCCCGCCTGCACGATCTCGCCGGTGTCCTCGAGAACGCGCGCAAGATCGCCGACATGATGATCGGCATGAAGACCGGCCTCCCCGGAATGGATCTGGTGGTCTTCCCCGAATACTCCACGCAGGGAATCATGTACAACGAGGAGGAGATGTACGCGACAGCAGCCACCATCCCGGGCGACGAGACCGCGATCTTCTCCGCAGCGTGCCGCGAAGCCGACACCTGGGGAATCTTCTCCATCACCGGCGAACAGCACGAAGACCACCCGAACAAGCCCCCGTACAACACGTTGATCCTCATCGACAACAAGGGCGAGATCGTTCAGAGGTACCGAAAGATCCTGCCCTGGTGCCCCATCGAAGGGTGGTACCCGGGAGACACGACGTATGTCACCGAAGGCCCGAAGGGGCTGAAGATCTCGCTCATCATCTGCGACGACGGCAACTACCCGGAGATCTGGCGCGACTGCGCGATGAAGGGTGCAGAACTGATCGTCCGTTGCCAGGGATACATGTACCCCGCCAAGGACCAGCAGGTGATGATGTCCAAGGCAATGGCCTGGGCCAACAATTGTTATGTGGCAGTTGCCAATGCGGCCGGATTCGACGGCGTCTACTCCTACTTCGGACACTCCGCGATCATCGGATTCGACGGCCGGACGCTGGGTGAAACCGGCGAAGAAGAATACGGAATCCAGTACGCGCAGCTTTCCGTCTCAGCCATTCGCGACGCACGCGAGAACGATCAGTCCCAGAACCACATCTTCAAACTCCTCCATCGCGGCTACTCCGGTGTCCACGCAGCAGGTGACGGAGACAAGGGCGTCGCGGACTGCCCGTTCGAGTTCTACAAGCTGTGGGTCACCGACGCCCAGAAGGCTCAGGAACGCGTCGAGGCCATCACCCGAGACACAGTGGGTGTAGCGGATTGTCGCGTCGGAAACCTGCCGGTCGAGAAGACAATCGAAGCGTAAGGATCTCACTGTGCCTTATATCACCGACATGCTCCATGACCGGAACAGTGCAGCAGCACCACCGCCGGCCGAGGAACGAACCGAATCCGTACCGGTCGGGGCCTTCGACGCTCGCAAGCTCTCGAAAGCCCTGAGTTCCAAGATCGTCGGACAACAGGCCGCCGTCGACGCAGTGGTTCGTGCGATTTCGATCGCGCATGTCGGTGCCACGGATCCGACGCGTCCGCTCGCAAACATCCTTCTCGTTGGCCCGACCGGCGTCGGCAAGACGGAATTGGTGCGGCGCGTGGCCGCAGAACTACGGTCAGGACCCGATGATCTGTGCCGCATCGACATGAATGCTCTTGCGCAAGAGCATTATGCGGCGTCGTTCTCCGGGGCTCCACCTGGATATGCCGGTAGCAAGGAGTCCTTCACGCTGTTCGACAAGAACACCGTCGAGGGCGATCCGTACACCCCCGGAATCGTCCTGTTCGACGAAGTGGAGAAGGCCGACCCCACCGTGCTGCGTGCGCTCCTGCAGGTCCTCGACAACGGCGAACTCCGGTTGGCGAACGGTCAGCAGAAGATCTCGTTCCGCAACAGCTACGTGTTCCTGACCTCGAATCTCGGCTCTGCTGCGGTGGCAGAACGTCGGCGATCTCACCTGCGGCAGCTCGCCGATCGCGTCCGGATCGATCGACCGTGCCATGGTCATCATCTGGTGCAACGCGCGTTGGAGAAGTTCTTCGACCCCGAATTCTTCAACCGCATCGACGAAACCGTGATCCTCGACGAGTTCGACGAACAGACCGCGGAACAAGTGACCCGTCTCGAGATCGAACTGATCACGACTCGGTTGGCCAGGAGAGGCATCGACGTCGAGGTGGAGGACAGCGCCGTCGCCCTGTTGCAACGGCGCGGGTTCGACCCGGTGTACGGAGCACGTGGCCTGCGCCGGACCATCCGGAACGTCTTGGCCGACCCGGTGGCCGCCGCCGTTCTCGACCTTCGGCCGGTCGGGACGCAGCCACTCGCCTTGCAGGCGCGGGCAGTTGGTGATCAGATACAGGTAAAGAAAGTCCCATGAGTGCTCGCTCACGTTGCGGATCGAATCCGCAACGTGGGCGACACATTTCAAACATGTCCGCGTAACGCCACCTCCCTAGGTTGGGTGCCTGCACCACAAAGTGCACATGCACAGGCACCCAGGGGAAGTGACGTCATGACAGCAGTGAACGAGCAGGTGTCCGCCGGCGCACCGGACAGGGCAGATCTCGGTGAGAATGCCGCACTGAAGGAGACTCTGGAGGACTACACCCTCCGATTTGCGCCACGCAGCTACCGCAAATGGGGAACCGGCGTCGTCGCGACCTCCGCGCTCGGCGGAATCGCGTATCTCGCAGACTTCTCGATCGGCGCCAACATCGGCATCTCGTACGGCACCGGTAACGCATTGCTGGGCATCGCCGTGTTTGCCGTCGTCATCATGGCGACCGGCTTCCCACTCGCCTACTATGCCGCGCGATACAATATCGACCTCGATTTGATCACTCGCGGAAGCGGTTTCGGCTACTACGGCTCGGTGGTCACCAACGTCATCTTCGCGACGTTCACCTTCATCTTCTTCGCGCTCGAAGGTTCCATCATGGCCCAGGGTTTGAAACTGGGGCTCGGGATCCCACTCTCGATCGGCTACGCG
Organism: Rhodococcus sp. MEB032; assembly: GCF_030208925.1. Lineage (NCBI taxonomy): Bacteria > Bacillati > Actinomycetota > Actinomycetes > Mycobacteriales > Nocardiaceae > Rhodococcus > Rhodococcus sp. MEB032. The sequence goes on along the minus strand of NZ_JARVSY010000050.1, from coordinate 74,717 downwards.
GTCTCGACCCTGATGGTCATTCCACTGGTCATCTACGGAATGAAGGCTCTGGCAAAGCTCCAAGTGTGGACGACGCCTCTGTGGCTCGTCATGATGGTGCTGCCGTTCCTGTATCTGCTGTTCAAGCACCCTGATTCGGTGAGCGCGTTCTTCGCCTTCGGCGGTGAGGACGGCGCAAACGGCAAGGGCGTCAACTTCGGATCGGTGATGCTGGCCGCGGGTGTCTGCTTGTCGCTGATCGCACAGATCGCCGAGCAGATCGACTACCTGCGCTTCATGCCGCCCAAGACGCCGGAAAACACCCGCCGTTGGTGGGCTGCAGTAATTCTCGCCGGCCCCGGCTGGGTGATCTTCGGCGCGTTCAAGCAGATCGTCGGACTGTTCCTCGCCGTGTACATCATCGCGAACGTCGTCGACGGATCCTCGATCGCCAACCAGCCCGTGCACCAGTTCCTCGAGATCTACCAGGACATGATGCCGCACTGGCTGGCCATGACGCTGGCCGTGATCCTCGTGGTCATCAGCCAGATCAAGATCAACGTCACCAACGCGTACTCCGGCTCACTGGCCTGGACCAACTCGTACACCCGCGTCACCAAGACCTACCCCGGACGCATGGTCTTCGTTCTGGTCAACCTGGCGATCGCACTGATCTTGATGGAAGCCAACATGTTCGACTTCCTCAACACGATCCTGGGCTTCTACGCCAACTGCGGTATCGCCTGGGTCGTGGTCGTCGCCTCGGACATCGCGATCAACAAGTACTGGTTGAAGCTCTCCCCGAAAGTCCCCGAGTTCCGACGCGGGATGCTCTACGACGTCAACCCCGTCGGCTTCGTGTCGATGCTGCTGGCCGCGGGCATTTCGATCCTGGTGTTCTTCGGTGCTTTCGGTTCGGCGATCAAGCCGTTCTCCCCGATCGTCGCAATCGTCATCGCGCTGGTGATGCCGCCGGTCCTGGCCGTCGCCACCAAGGGAAAGTACTACCTACGACGCACCGACGACGGCATCGATCTGCCGATGTTCGACGAGTACGGGAACCCCTCCGGTGAAACGCTTCTGTGCTGCGTCAGCGGAATCGAATTCGAGCGTCCCGACATGCTCGCGTCGAACGTGCCCGGTCCGAACGGCGAGAAGCAGTACATCAGCTCCCTGGCCTTGAGCACCGACAAGACCGGTGAGCACGTCCTGCCTGCTCAGCTTCCCTGACAACTGCTGTGCGCCTTTATTAACCGCCGGGGGTTAATAAAGGCGCACAGCAGGGCTATGCCCCTACATCGTCGAGCGACTCACCCTTCGTCTCACGCATGACCAGCAGCGCGACAAAAGTCAGCGTCGCCGCTACGAGAAGATAGATGCCGACCCAACCGACGCCGTAGTTCTTCGCGAGGTAGACGGCGATGAACGGCGCCACCGCTGCGCCCAGAATGCTGGCCGTGTTGTACGCGATTCCCGAGCCCGTGTAGCGGACGTTGGTCGGGAAGAGTTCCGGGAGAACGGCACTCATCGGGCCGAAGGTCAGGCCCATGAGCAGCATGCCCACGATGAGGAACGCCAACATGCGACCGTCGTTCATTCCGTCCGGTTCGAGGAAGACACCGAAGGTCAAGCCGAACACCATGATCAGACCGGTGATGATCAGCAAGGTGATACGACGCCCGTAACGGTCGGCGAGCCAACCCGAGACCGGCACGGCGGCAGCGAAGAACACGACTGCGATCAACTGCAGGACAAGGAAATCGGTGTACTTGAAGCCCGCACCGGTTCCACCGTCGGCCGGCGTCTTGCCGGTTCCGTGGCTGAGAACCCAGGTGGTCATGATGTAGAACAGCGTGTACGTCGCGAGCATCACGAACGTACCGATGATCAGCTGACGCCAACTGGTCTTGAATACCTCGGCGACCGGAGTCTTGACCTTCTCGCCGCGCTCGACTGCGCGCGCGAACACCGGGGTTTCCTCGAGCTTGAGCCGGACGTACAGGCCGATCATCACCATGATTGCGCTGAGCAGGAACGGAATTCGCCATCCCCAACTCAGGAAGGCACCCTCGAGGTCCGGGCTGGAATTGTCGTGGTTCATGAACAACGTGATGATCAGGAACAGTCCGTTGGCCATGAAGAAGCCGATGGGCGCACCGAGTTGCGGCCACATCGCCGCCCAGGCCCGCTTGCCTTCCTTGGCTGTCTCGGTCGCGAGCAGCGCCGCACCCGACCATTCGCCGCCGAGCCCGAGGCCCTGGCAGAAACGCATGAGCGCCAACAGCGCCGGGGCCAGCAGTCCGATCTGGTGATAGGTCGGCAGTAGTCCGATGAGGAAGGTCGCTATGCCCATCGTCAGCAACGAGCCGACCAGAGTTGCCTTGCGTCCGACGCGGTCACCGAAGTGCCCGAAGAGAATCGAACCGAGGGGACGGGCGACGAACGCGAGTCCGAACGTCGCCAACGACGCGAGAAGCGCGGTGGTGTCGTTGCCCTTCGGGAAGAACAGGTGCGGGAACACCGATACTGCCGCTGTGGCATAGATGTAGAAGTCGTAGAACTCGATGGACGTACCCACCATGCTGGCGACCACGATTCGGCTGCGCGGCACTCCGGCGACGGTATCTGCGTCGCCGCCCTCCGGCTTGGGTGGATTCTCACTGACTGACGTGCTCAAAACATGCTCCTGCGCCGTTATACGAAAGATGTCCAATTGGTGGGATGGTGTCCCAATCAGTAGGAATTGAACACCCACGGGGTTTTCCGACGCAAATTCGGTTCGCGAATTCGGCTCAGCGGGCAATCCGCGATAAAATTCCGTAAAGGTGAGCCGGGAAGTCTGGTCGGCACGTGCATTCGATGCGTCACAACGTCGATCACGTTCATGTCTGTTGCATCCGAATTCGGTTGCACGAACAAAGGTCGTCCCCACGCGTGATCTCCACCCTGCGTTCCGAACTGTCCCGCTACCTCCGCATCGAAACGGTGGGCGGATCGATCCTCCTGATCGCTGCCGCCCTCGCTCTGATCTGGGTGAACTCTCCTTTCGGTGAGAGCTACATCGCACTACGTGACTTCCAGATCGGTCCGTCCGCACTCCATCTCGACCTCAGCTTGGGCACGTGGGCGCAGGACGGACTGCTTGCCGTCTTCTTCTTCGTCGCCGGCCTCGAACTCAAACGTGAACTGGTGGTCGGCGAACTCGCGGACCGCAAAGCCGCGATGCTCCCGATCATCGCGGCGTGCGGCGGCGTCCTGGTCCCCGCGATCATCGCGGCGTCCATCGGTTTCGGCACGCCCGGCATGGACAAAGGCTGGGCTATTCCCGTCGCGACGGACATCGCTTTTGCCCTCGGCGTGCTCGCACTGACCGGCTCGAAGATCCCGGCGAGCGCCCGAGTTTTCCTGCTCAGCCTGGCCGTCGTCGACGATCTGCTCGCGATCATCCTCATCGCCGTACTGTTCACCGGTTCCCTCGCGATGTTGTGGCTGCTGACCGCGGCCGCAGCCCTGGCTGCCTACGCCTACGCCCAACACAAACGCATCACGACGCCGTTCCTCTACGTCCCGCTGGCACTACTGACCTGGTACGCGATGCACGAAGCGGGGATACACGCCACACTCGCGGGCGTCGCGCTCGGCTTACTCACCCGGGTGAGGCGCGATCCGGACGAGGAGTACGCGCCCGGTAGCCGTCTCGAGCACCGTATTCAGCCCTACTCTGCAGGCTTCTGTGTCCCCGTCTTCGCACTGTTCGCCTCCGGTGTTCCGATCAACGCGGCGGTGCTCGGCGACATTTTCACCGACCCCGTCGGGCAATCGGTCGTCGTCGGTCTTCTGGTCGGCAAAACCGTCGGAATCTTCGGAATTTCCCTGCTCGCGATCAAATTGGGGATAGCAACCAAACCCAAGACACTGGAATTGAGAGACATGTTTGCCCTCTCAGTTCTCGGTGGCATCGGGTTCACCGTTAGCCTGCTTGTAGCAGACCTCGCATTGGACGGGGTCGGCGATGGCAGCGAGGCCGAGATAGCGAAGGCCGCAGTTCTCGTGACATCGTTGGTGGCATCGCTGATCGGATCAGCGCTGCTGTGGCGACGTGGACGAGTTCATGCGGCTCGAGACGACGCTTCCACCGCCATTGCCACGGACGCGAGAGAACTACCTGGAGAGGTCGACAAGTGAGCTTGACCAACGGAGAGAGCCAGCGCTTCACCGGAGATGGAGTACCGAACACGGTCTCTTCCATCCCTCTCACCGATGTGGACGCCCGCACGCCGGGCGAGGCCACCATCGGGGCCCTCGTCAAGGACGCGACCGCACAGGTCTCCACCCTCGTGCGCGCCGAGGTCGAACTTGCCAAGGCCGAGGTGACGGGCGAGGTCAAGAAGGGTCTGCAGGGCAGCGTCTTCTTCATCCTGGCCTTCACGGTTCTGCTGTTCAGCTCGTTCTTCTTCTTTTTCTTCCTGGCCGAGATGCTCGACACCTGGGTGCCGCGCTGGCTGGCGTTCCTCATCGTCTTCCTGATCATGGTGGTGACCACCGCGATTCTGGCGCTGCTCGGTTATCTGCGCGTGCGCAAGTTGAGGGCTCCGGAGAAGACGATCGAATCGCTCAAGCAGGCCAAGAACGTCATCCCCGGCAGCCATGACGACGCAAAGCCGTCGGTCGATTTCAACGCGCGCCGGTAGCGAGTCTGATCGAAAGTGGCAGCCCCAGATCCATCCACCGTCAGGTTCGACGGCCCCTGGATTCACCGGGACATTCACGCCAACGGCATCCGGTTTCACGTCGTCGAGGTAGGCGACGCGGAGCCGGATGCTCCGTTGGTGGTCCTGTTGCACGGATTCGCCGATTTCTGGTGGTCCTGGCGCCATCAGTTGACGGCACTGTCGGAGCAGGGATTCCGCGTCGTCGCGATGGACCTTCGTGGGTACGGCGATTCCGACAAGCCCCCTCGCGGCTACGACGGTTGGACGCTCGCCGGTGACGTAGCCGGCCTCATTCGTGCGATGGGTTACGGCAAGGCCACGCTGATCGGTCATGCCGACGGCGGGTTGGTGTGCTGGGCGACCGCGCTCCTGCATCCACGCCTGGTGCGGTCGATAGCGCTGATCTCGTCTCCACACCCGATGGCGCTCAAGAAAGCAGTCGTCCGCGACCCCTATCAGCGCCGCGCGCTTTTGCCCTCGTTCCTGGCCTATCAGGTACCGCTACGCCCGGAACGTCGGTTGACGGCCGACAACGGCGCCGAAGTGGAGCGTCTGGTTCGCTCGCGGTCGGGCCCCACCTGGCCGCAGCAACCCGAATTCGCGGACGTCATGACCAAGATGCGGGCCGCGATCCGGATCCCGGGCGTCGCGCATTCCACGTTGGAGTACCAGCGTTGGGCCTTCCGCAGCCAGCTCCGCCCCGAGGGCCGACGTTTCATGCGTTTGATGGATCAGGTTCTTCGCATTCCGATCGTCCAGATTCACGGCGAACTCGACCCGTACGTGCTCACCCGTACCGTGCGTCGCGACAAGCACTGGGCTCCCGGCGAGAAACTGCGCACCATTGCCGGAGTCGGTCATTACGCGCATCAGGAAGCCCCCGAGCGCGTCAATCGCGAACTCGGGGACTTCCTCCTTACGGAGAAGTGACCGCTACAGGATGCACGCGCCCGTCGGTACGGGCGTCGATGCCGAGGCAGCCGCGTTCAACTGGCGCGAGACTTCCTGCGCGGTGAGGACGAATCCGGTGTCACTGTCGTCGACGGCAGCACCGAACACGACTCCGAGGACCCGCCCCTGATCATCGACCATCGGTCCACCCGAGTTGCCCTGCCGGATGGATCCGCGGACGGTGTAGACCTCACGCTGGGTGGTTCCGGCCTTGTAGATGTCCGGCCCGTTCAGGTTCAGGACCTCACGAACGCGGGCTGCGCTGGCCGTGTACGGACCACCGCCGGGGTAACCGAGCACCAACGCGTTGTCACCGGTCCGAGCCTGCTCCGGAGCGAACGGCAGCACCGGCGCGTCCAATCCGGGAACCGCCAGAATCGCGATGTCCACGGCGGAGTCGAAGAGAACCACCTGCGCGGGCAGTGCGCCCTCCATGGTGTCCACGGTGATGCTCTCGGTTCCGGCAACCACGTGGGCGTTGGTCATGACGCGTTCGGGGGCGACGATGAATCCGGATCCCTCGAGCGCGCGCTGGCAACTCGGTGCGACGCCGTTGATGCGGAGAACACTCGGACGCAACTGCGCCGCCAACGGACTGGCGAGAACGCTCGCGTCGGGTGCTTCGACCTCGGTGATGGGCGTGCGCCCGAACGGGCCGATGACGTCCGGCAGGCCGGAGGTGTCGAGCAGCGCCGAGAACTCGGTCGGGATGCGGCGCAGCCACTGCGGCGCCACTTCGTCCACGCTGGCGAGAACGTCCGAACCACGAACAGCTGCGGCAATATTCGGCTGCGACGAGGAAGTGAGCGGAATCGCGAGCAACCACGCCGCGACCACGACAGCCACCGCCTGTAGACCCGCACCGATGACGCTGTCGACGGATCGCGCCGTCGGACTGTGCATTCCGCTGCGCGCCGCGCGTCCGAGCACCATACCGGCGACCTCGCCGATGATGACCAACACGACGATCAGCGAGATGCCCGCGAGGATGCGCAGCTTGCCTTCGGTGACGTGCACAAGCAGGTGCGGCGCCAACAGAATCCCGGCGACGGCACCGAGGATCACGCCGACGAACGCCAGCGCCGACGCCACCGCTCCCTGACGCCATCCGGACGTGGCCGCGATGAGGGCGACCAGAACGATCGCGATGTCCACCCAACGAGAACCTGTCATCGCGGCACCGCCGAATCCTCGACACCTTCACCGAACTCGGACAGCGCTGTGTCCAGGTCTCTCACGTCCTCGTAGTTCCACGGAATCTCCCAGCCCGACACCGTGAACAGCGCCGCGAGGATTCCTGCTGTGAACCCCCAGACCAGCATGCCGTCGGCGCGGAACGCCGGGCCCTGGTACCCGAGGGGATGTCGAACCTGAAACCGGTTGTCTGGGTCGAGCAACGTGCGCAGCGGCACCCTGGCCACCCGTCCGACCTCGCCCTCGTCCTGAATGCCCACCGTCGTCGGCTGCTCCCAGTAGCCGAGCACCGGCGTCACGTCGAAACCCGACGGCGGGATGAAGATCTCCGGCAGCACGGTGAGCGGCTGAACTCCGCTCGGATCGAGCCCGGTCTCCTCCTGCGCTTCACGCAGCGCGGTGCCGACGGGGCCGTCGTCGCCCGGGTCGGCGGCGCCGCCCGGGAATGCGACCTGTCCGCTGTGCTGACGCATCGTCGACGCCCGTTGGGTCAGCAGGACGTCTGCGCCCTCCGGCAAGCCGCCGACGGCGAGAGGGTCGGCCTCACGCGGTCCGCCGAAGAGCACGAGCACCGCGGCCGGACGCGTCACGGTGCCGCGCGGCGCGCGACGCTCGAGGACGGGGTTGATCCGATGGGGATCGGTGGGCTGGGTGCTGGCGACAGCGCGCAACCACTCGGGAACCGGTGTACTCATACGACGACTCCCAGATATTGCGCCGCAGCGGCGGCGATCTCGTCCGCACTGCGGAAGGGTTGGGGCAAGACCTTGGCGACTGTTCCATCCGCGCGCACGAGCACCGACACCGGCAGCACCGGCGGTGCGCCCACTGCGATCCGTACCTTGCCGTCACCGTCCTGGACGCCGGGCAAACGCACCGAGTAGTCGATGAGTCGCGTCAAAGCGTTCTCCTGATTCGGATCCGAATGCACGGTCAGCACGTTGATGCTGCCGTCGGCGCGCTCCGCGAATTCCTGAAGGTACGGAAGCTCTTCGGCGCATGGCGCGCACCAGTACGCCCACAGATTGAGCAGGGTCGGCTTTCCGCCCACCGCTGCGGCAAGGTCGACGGGCGCTCCGTCGGAGACGCAGTCGAGGGTGATTCCGGCGAGAGCCGAGCCGGCAGGCGCTTCGCCGGTCGGAGTCGGGCAGGAGGCCAGAGCCGCCTGGCTACGGAGTTGATCGAGCGATTCCGACGACGGAGTGAACGTCGGCGGCTGATACGCGGACGAGGACGGGCCCGTCGAGGTGGGCGTCGTGTCGTCTCCTCCGCGCGGCCAGATCGCCACGACGAGAGCCGCGACGACCACGAGCGCAGCGAGAGACCATCTTCCGGCACTTGTCATCGGCGATCACAACCCTGCCAGGGCGAGCAGATGATCGGTCTCGGGGCCTTTCACCAGGGCCGCGGCCTCGGTTTTGTCGGTCGGGCCGAGACCGTACGACGGGCAGTCCTTGGCCAGAACACACACACCGCACGCGGGCTTGCGCGCGTGGCAGACCCGTCGGCCGTGAAAGATCACGCGATGCGAGAGCAGAGTCCATTCCTTACGTTCGATCAGTGCCCCGACGGCGTGTTCCACTTTGACGGCATCTTCTTCCTCGGTCCACTTCCACCGACGCACGAGCCGACCGAAGTGGGTGTCGACGGTGATTCCCGGAATGTCGAAGGCATTGCCCAGCACGACGTTCGCGGTCTTGCGTCCGATGCCTGGGAGTTTCACCAGATCTTCGAGCTTGTTCGGGACCTGCCCGTCGTGGCGTTCGAGTAGCGCCTGACCGAGTCCGATCAGCGACGTCGTCTTGTTCCGGTAGAAGCCGGTGGAGCGGATGCACTCCTCGAGTTCGGTCCGATCGGCTTCCGCGTATGCCTTTGCGTCGGGATAACGGGCGAAGAGTGCCGGCGTGACCATGTTGACGCGGACGTCGGTGCATTGCGCCGACAGGATTGTCGCCACTGCCAGTTCCAACGGAGTCGTGAAGTCGAGTTCGCAGTACACGTGTGGGAAAGCCACAGCGAGCTCACGATTCATCCGACGCGCCCGGCGTACCAATCCGAGGTGTGATTCTTCCTTCCGCGCACCCCCCGAACGCGGTTTCTTCCGCTGCTCTGAACTGCCTGTCGGGGTGGTCTGCACTCAGACAACTGTACGGATACGACATGAGTGGAGACTCCGTCGTGTCGATTCTGAGACCTTCGACGTGTTTACTTCCCCCTATGCAAGGACTCGCAGTAATTCTCTTTCCGCTACTGCTTATGCTCTTTGCCCTGGCGATGGAACGAGTCGAAGGGCGATTGCGTCGGCTCTCGGTCCAAGAGCATGAAGTAGAAGACTTCCTCGACCAGGCAAGTCACGACGACGTCGCCCGCCTGGCAAGCGATGGGTTTCCCCATGCGTTCGCCCGCTTCCACCGGAGGCGTAAGGGCCGTCAGTCGGAGGCTCCCGAGAGCGCCAGCCTGGGCGAAATCCGGACACAACGGGCAAGTTGACGGCCATACAAAGTAGTCACCGCAGCGGATTCCGGAAGAATTTTCGGCTCTTACGTGGCATCAATCACTCGTCGCGAGCTAACGGGACGTAGACTTCGATGCCGTACCTGTTGCATTGAACACAGATTGCATTGGACACAGTGTCTCACTCATGAGGGCTGAGCCTGTGTACGACGGTTTGTGCGCAGCGCGGGTACAAAGATAGATAGCGCAAAAATGACACCACAAACGAACAAATCCCAACAAGGAGCGCACGTGGACGACGTCCTGGCAAGAGCCGGCATCTTCCAAGGAGTCGAGCCCTCAGCGGTAGCGGCGCTGACAAAGCAGCTGCAGCCCGTCGACTTCCCCCGTGGACATGTCATCTTCAACGAAGGTGAACCCGGTGACCGCCTGTACATCATCGTGTCCGGCAAGGTGAAGATCGGTCGACGCTCACCCGACGGTCGCGAGAACCTGCTGACGATCATGGGCCCGTCCGACATGTTCGGCGAACTGTCCATCTTCGACCCCGGCCCCCGCACCTCGACGGCTACGACCGTCACCGAGGTTCGCGCCGTGAGCATGGACCGCGACGCTCTCAAGGCATGGATCCAGCAGCGCCCCGAGATCGCCGAGCAGCTTCTGCGCGTTCTCGCCCGCCGTCTGCGTCGTACCAACAACACCCTGGCCGACCTGATCTTCACGGACGTTCCCGGCCGTGTCGCCAAGGCGCTCCTGCAGCTCGCGCAGCGCTTCGGCACTCAGGAAGGTGGCGCCCTGCGCGTCACTCACGACCTCACGCAGGAAGAGATCGCCCAGCTCGTCGGCGCTTCCCGCGAGACCGTCAACAAGGCGCTCGCCGATTTCGCACACCGCGGATGGCTTCGCCTCGAAGGCAAGAGCGTCCTGATCTCGGATTCCGAGCGCCTCGCTCGTCGCGCGCGCTAGCTCTTCCTGTTCGACTCTTTCGGCCGCTCCCGCTTCGGTGGGGGGCGGCCGAAGTCGTTCACTGGACTCTTGTTGTACCTATCGGTAAAGTCTGTACCGATAGGTACATATCTGATCGAGAGGCCCCGCAATGACCGTCCGAGCACCGATTCCGCCCTTCACTCACGAAACTGCCGTCCAGAAGGTCCGCCTCGCCGAGGACGGATGGAACTCACGCGATCCGCACAAGGTGTCGCTGGCCTACACGCCGGACAGTTGGTGGCGTAATCGGTCGACGTTCGTCACCGGCCGATCCGAGATCGTCGAACTTCTGACCGAGAAGTGGACCCGCGAACTGGACTACCGGTTGATCAAAGAGTTGTGGGCACACAGCGACGACCGCATCGCAGTGCGATTCGCGTACGAGTGGCACGATCACGACGGGCAGTGGTTCCGCTCCTACGGCAACGAGAACTGGGAATTCGACGCCGACGGACTCATGCACCACCGTCATGCCAGCATCAACGACGTTCCCATCGAGGAGTCCGAGCGAAAGTTCTTCTGGGATCCGACCGGACCACGCCCGCACGATCATCCGGGCCTGAGCGAGTTGGGTCTGTGATGAAAGGATGAATCCATGGCCAGACAGGTAGCTGAACGCTCGGACACGATTCCCGCTCTCGCGAACGTGTTTCGAACCTACGGGTTCGACGGAGCAAGCCTGGCCGTGATCACCGAACACACCGGTTTGGGCAAAGGCAGTCTCTACAACTTCTTTCCGCGCGGGAAGGAAGAGATGGCCGAGGCGGTGCTCGACGAGGTCGACAGATGGTTTCGCGCCGAAGTCTTCGAACCTCTTCGAGCAGAATCGGTTCCACCGAGGCAGCGCATCCAGAGCATGTTCGCTACCGCGGGCGACTACTTTCGGTCAGGGCAACGCATTTGCCTGTTCGGCGCATTTGCACTCGGTGAAGAGCGAAACCGCTTCGGCGCCAGGGTCCGAACATACTTCGACGAATGGACAGCGGCTCTCGAGGCGGCACTCGTCGGTGCCGAAGATTCCATCGGACTCGCCGAAGAAGCCGTGGCCGGGATCCAAGGGGCGATCGTGATGTCCCGGGCACTGGACGACGGTTCCGTATACAGCCGAGTGACGACGCGACTCGAAGATCGACTGGTACAGGCACTCACGCCGTAACGCATACCGCACGACCACAAAGGCATTTGTGCCGCGGCATCCACCTGGCATGCTCGAAAAAGCATGCACAAGAAGAAAGGAACCCATGCCCTCGTTCGAGACGGTGATCGCATCCACCCCTTCGGGGAAGGTCCGCGGCCGAAAGCGTGACGGTTCCTACTACTTCGGTGCGATCCCCTACGCCAGCGCACCGCGCTTCGAGAAGCCTCGACCGGTGGAACCGTTCTCCGACGTCTTCGACGCCACAGCGCTTGGAACGGTCTTCCCCCAACCACCTTCACGACTCGAACGCATCATGGGGCCACCGCTCCCCGAACCGAAGCACAGCGAGGACAGCTTCACCGTCACCGTCACAACCCCGTCGCTGACCGGTCATCGCCCGGTGATGGTGTGGCTTCACGGTGGCGGGTACTCCAGTGGCGGCGGCTCACTCCCCTGGTACGACGGCGGCGCTTTGTCAGCCGAGGGCGACGTCGTCGTGGTGTCGGTCAACTATCGCGTCGGCGTGCTCGGATACCTCCTCCTCGACGGCGTCAGCGAAGGCAATCTCGGGGTACACGATCAGATCGCGGCGCTCGAGTGGGTGCGCGAGAACATCGAGGCATTCGGCGGCGACCCAGACTCGGTCACCGTATTCGGGCAGTCGGCAGGCGCCCATTCCATTGTGAATCTGTTGAGCAGTAACAACTCTCGAACCCTGTTCCATCGAGCAATTCTGCAGAGCACCCCACGGCCGGACCTCAACTTCACGCAGGCTCCCGCGATCGAGAACGGGGAGACGTTTGCCCGACTGCTCGACGGAGATCCTCGGACCGCGCCGCTCTCCCACATTCTCGACGCATTCCGCGGCACGGCTGTCGAGTTCAGCCGGCGGTCCCCCAATGTCGTGCAACCGCCCTTCGCGCCGATCTCCGAACTGAAACCGGTGATCCGAACTTTCGAAACAGCGCCTGACGTCATCGTGGGATACACCCGAGACGAGGGATCTGCTTTCGTGCGCGACGTAGCGGGAGTACCCGATCCCGAACACGTCGCCGAAAAGGCACTGACACAGAACATGTTTGCCGAACCGGCAATGGAGCTGGCCGAGACCTTCACAGCGGCCGGCGCGTCGGTGTACACGTACCGCTTCGACTGGGCACCGACGGACGACGTCTTCGGAGCAACTCACTGCATAGAACTACCCTTCGTGTTGGGAACCGAGCAGTCCTGGCAGGGCTCACCGATGCTGGGCAGCAGCGACTGGCAGAGCATCGACGCACTGGGCCGTCGGATACGCCGGCACTGGACGTCGTTTGCGCACACGGGAAGTCCGGACAGCAGCGAAACCTGGGAGAAGTACACCTCGTCCCAATCGATCGGAATCACCTTCTCCTGAGCAACTTCGGGCGCCTACCCACCCGGAGAAATCCCGTCTAGGATTGCTCCATGGACATGCCCAAGCTCCTCGACGGGCGACTCAAACTCCGCCATCTCCTGCTCGTCGACGCATTGAGCCGTCAGGGCAGTGTGGTCGGCGCCGCTGCCGCACTTCACATCACGCAACCTGTCGCGACTCGGAGTCTGCACGACATCGAGTCCATTCTCGGCGTCTCGCTCTTCGACCGCGGCCCACGCGGCATCACCCCGACCATTTTCGGCGAGGCCTTCACAACTCATGCACGGGCCGTGATCGCGCAGCTGACCGAAGCCGGGCGGCACGTCGTCGAACTTGCCGACGCCAATCGCGGAACCGTCATCGTGGGAACACATCTCGCCGGATCCAACGTGCTGCTTCCCGGCGCTATCGCGCGCCTGAAGGTTCACCACCCGTTGCTCACCGTCGTCGTGCGCGAAGGTACGCCAGAGCAGTTGCTCACCGATCTGGAAGCGGGCCGAATCGACCTGATCGTCGGCCGGCTCACCTCACCTACCGATGACACCGCGACAAGACGGAACCTCTACGCCGAATCCGTCGAACTCGTCACCCGCGTAGATCACCCGCTCGCTCACCGCGAGGACGTCCAACTCGAAGAACTACGCGGCTTCCCCTGGATCCTTCCCGGGGTCGAGACAGTGCTCCGACGCGAACTCGAGGAGTTCTTCGCCCGGAACGGCTTGCCGTTGCCCGAAAATCGGGTCGAGGCAACCTCTTTCCTCACCGTGCGTCAGCTACTGGTCGAGACCGACATGATCGCGGTACTACCGAGCCTCATCCCCCGCGACGACGCGCGCTTGACCACCCTGTCCATCACACTCGATCCGATCGGGCACAGCGTCGGCATCACCTCGTCGGCGACTCGCACGTCGAGTCCGTCCGCGCAGGCCCTGATCGCGACGCTGGAGTCCTTTGCAACTGAGCTCATGCGACCGTGAAACGCCGATCGGCCCGTTCCCTCCAGAGGGAACGGGCCGATGTCGGATCAACCAGGACTCAGGCGTTTTCGGAGACGCGAATCTCCTCGTGCTCCAAGCCCCGCGACGAATCGGGGACAATCTTGAACAGGGCGATGGCGCCGACCAGGCTGATCGTGCACACCCCGGCGAGATACCAGGTCACACCGACCGAAGATCCGGTGGCGTCGAGCAGAGCCGTGGCGATCATCGGTGCCAGTCCACCGCCGAGAATCGCACCGCTCTGGAGGATCAGAGACGAGCCGGAATAGCGGACCTTGGCCGGGAAGGTATCGGCGATGATGCTGCCCTGGACACAATGTGTGACCGGAACGATCAGGCCCATGCCCAGGAACGCGATGACGGCGACCATTTTGTTCTCGGTGTTGAGGAGCGGGAAGAACACGATGCACCACAACAGGCTTGCGGCAGATCCGCCGATGAACATGTGCCGACGCCCGTACTTGTCGGCGATCTTTGTCCAGAACGGGATGGAAAGGAACCACAGGACTGCTGCCGCGGTCACGCTGAGCACCAGGAATTGCTTGTCGTAGCCCAGATGTTGAGTTCCGTACGACAGGGTGAACACCATGAAGGCGTACGCCACGGCGGAGTTCGCCAAGCACGCGGCAAGCGTGAGAGACAAACGGGGGAAGCCGACCTTGAGCGACTCACGCAGCGGGAAGCGGACTATTTCGCCCTTCTCCATGATCCCGGCGAATGACGGCGACTCGGTGACGCGCAGGCGAATCACCAGACCGATCGCCACCAGAACGAAGCTGAGCAGGAACGGGATTCGCCAACCCCACGAAGCGAATGCCGAGTCCGACATCACGGCGTTGGTCGTCAGGAAGATGCCGTTGGCGAGAACCAGTCCGGCGGGTGTGCCCATCTGAGGGAAACCTGCATAGAGATTCTTCTGCCCCGCCGGCGCGTGCTCCATCGACATGAGTGTCGCGCCGGCGCCTTCACCGCCCAGACCGATGCCCTGAACGACGCGCATCGCCACCAGGAGGACGGGCGCCCAGAAACCGATGGAGTCGTAGTTCGGGATGAGGCCGATGAGTGTGGACCCGATGCCCATCATCACCAATGAGACCACGAGCGTGGCCTTGCGCCCGATCCGGTCACCGAAGTGCCCGAACACGAGTCCACCCACCGGCCGTGCAATGAACCCGACGGCGAAGGTGCTGAAGGCAGCCAGCGTGCCGGCCGTGGGGCTCAGGCTCGGGAAGAATTGTTTGTTGAAGATCAACGCGGCGGCTGTGCCGTAGAGGAAGAAGTCGTACCATTCGAGAGTTGTGCCGGCCAGGGTTGCCATGGCAACTCGGCTACGGGCCGCTTTCTCCGGCAACGGCTTTCCGTCGCTCGTAGTGCTGTTGGATATCTTGTCTGACATCGCGGAACCTATCGATTGGATGGGGCAGGCGGACGATGAAGTCTGTAGTCACCGACCCCGTCTTCGGGATTGTCGGTATCACGAGCGTCGTCGATCGTTGTGTTTGGAATTGTGCTCGCTCGAGACATGACTCACAAATGCCGAATTCACCGTCCGCCATACCGGAAAAGGTATAGCCGGGGCCTCAGACGAGACCCAGGAAGCGTTCGGCATTCCCCCGCGAAATCAGTTGGCGCGCAGTATCGTCCAAGAACTCACTCTTGCGAACCACCTCACCGACCGGACGCTCCCCCAAGGGGTACGGGTAATCACTACCCACCATCACACGGTCCACCCCCACCGTGTCCACCAACAGTCGCAGCGCACGCTCGTCGAAGACGACGGAATCCACGTAGAACCTTCCCAGGTAGTGCGACGGCGGGAACTGCGACGTACCGATGATGTCGTTGCGGCCGTGCCAGGCGTTTTCCATCCGTCCCAACCAGAACGCGAAAGATCCACCACCGTGCGCAAATCCGATCTTGAGACGATCGTCGATCTTGTCGAACACCCCACCGAGAATCAGTGCGAGTATCGACAGGTGCGTTTCGGCCGGCATCGCAGTGAGCCACTGCGCCATCCAGCGATCGAGGCGCGGAGAGTTGGCCATGTCCCACGGGTGCACGAATACCGGCACGTCCAGCGACGCGCAGTGCTGCAGGAACGTCACCACGCCCTCGCTGTCGAGGTCCAGATCGCCGACATGATTGCCGATCTCGACACCGCGGTGCCCGTTCGCGATGCACCGCTCCAACTCACGGCACGCTGCGTCGGTGTCTTGCAGAGGCACCTGGCAGAAGGGAATCAAACGATCCTTCGCCGGCTCCACGATCTCGAGTGCGAGGTCGTTGAAGATCCGTGCAATGCGACTTGCCTGCTCACCGCTCCGGCCGTAGTTGAAGAACGCCGGAGTAGGTGAGACGACCTGCGTCTGCACGCCGTCGGCATCCATGTCCCGAAGCCGCACCTCGGCGTCCCAGGCATCGGACTGGATGCGGCGGAACTCCTTGGTGCCCATCATGATCATTGCTTCGGTTTCCGACTCGACCTTCAGCCACGGCGCTTGCGGCCCCGCGTCTTCGGTCAGATCCGGCCACCCGTTGGGCACGTAGTGGGTGTGGATGTCGATCAGGTTGCTCATAGCTCAGCCCTTGCCGGGATGGAGCGTGCCGCACTTGTCACACGTGCGGGCTTCTTCGCTCTCGTAGAACTTGACGAACACCGGCGGAAGGTCGGCCACGATGTCGCGCACCTGAAGTTCGACCTCGTGAATCTTGTGATCGCATTCGAGGCAGTACCACTGGAACTTCTCGAGCGTGCCTTCCTTGCGGACGCGTTCGATGACCAGGCCGATCGAGCCCGCGGTGGGACGCTGCGGCGAATGCGGAATGTCTCCTGGCAGCAACCAAGTTTCACCCTCGCGAATGTCGACGCGCTGAGGACCGTCTTCGGTCATGACATTGACGTGGATGTCGCCTTCGAGCTGGTAGAACCACTCCTCGTACGGATCGAGGTGGTAGTCGGTCCGCTGGTTGGGGCCGCCGACGACCTGCACGATGAAATCGTCTCCGAGCGCCATCGTCTGATTGTTGACTGGCGGCTGCAGGAGGTGGCGGTTGTCGTCGATCCACTTCTTGAAGTCGATGACGGGAGGAATCGTGGTCATGATGCATTCTCCGTATCTTCGGACGCCGAGCGTCGGGAGGCGGGCACGTACGCCACGCCGGAAATTTCGATGAGCAGGTGAGGGTGGGGCAGCTGGTGAACAGCCACAGTCGTTCTCGTCGGACCGTTTTCGTCGAACAGTTCGGCGTACACCTCGTTGTATCCGCCGAAGTCGTTCATCGACACCAGGTAGGAGGTGACCTGAACCAGATCACTCAGTTCTCCGCCCACTTCGGCGAGAATCGCCGTGATGTTCTCGATGACGGCACGCGTCTGCGCCCGAATGTCGAGCGCCGTGGTCCCCATCTCGTCGACCTCGACGCCGACAAACGTGTTGTCGGGTCGACGCGAACTGGTCCCGGAGACATAGACGAAATCGCCGACCACCTTGACGTGGGGGAACTTTCCGCGCGGCTTCGCCAGCTTCTCGATGACCTGCGCCCCACTCATCGCTTCACACCTTTCACCGTGACGGTTCCGAGTCCGTCGATCGTGCACTGTGCGACGCCCTCGTCGAGTCGCACAGCTGCTGTGGCGGCACCGGCCAGAATTACCTGCCCGGCGCGCAACGGGATTCGGCGTCGACGAGCGATGTCGAGCAGTGCATGCAGAGCTCGCACCGGATCGCCGAGAATGGCCGACGTGGAACCGACTACCGTCTCGCCGCCGACTTCCATACGTACGGAACGGTCTTCGACGTTCTGTAGCGGCAGCCACCTCCCGATCACGTACCCGGCAGCGCTGGTGTTGTCAGCGACGACGTCGGTGTAGGTGAAGCGGAAGTCGCGGTACCGCGAGTCGATGATCTCCATTGCGGGAGCCAGTGCGTCGACGCAGGTTTCGATGTCGACGTTCGGATCGTCGAGATCGACGTCCTTCGACAAGCGGTATGCCACTTCGGGTTCGATCTTGGGATGAATGAACGTCCTCAGGTCGACTTCGCCGCCGTTGCTCACGCACATCGCGTCGGTCAACTGACCGACGATCACTTCGGAGACACCCATCTGCGCCATCTTCGCTTTGCTCGTGAAGCCGAGCTTGATGCCCACAATCGATTCACCACGGCTGGTGCGCCGTTCGAGGAGTTCGTTCTGGATCCGGTAGGCCTGGTCGATGTCGATGGTGTGTTCGTCGGCGAGGCTCGGCGTGTCGGTGCGCGTCTGCGCAGCGTCGTCGAGGCGACGCGCGAGCGCGGATACGGTGTCTTCGGGGGCTGTCATCACGCCTCGCTCATTTCTGGAAATCTTTTGCGGTTTCGATGTTCACAGTTGCACACATACATTCGTCGGTTCGGTGTAGAAGTGCAGCGAGGACTCGCCGCCCTCACGTCCGATGCCGGACAGGCCCATGCCGCCGAAGGGAGATCGCAGTTCGCGGGTGAACCACGTGTTGACCCAGGAGATTCCGACGTTCATCTTCTGCGCGACGCGGTGCCCGCGGCGCAGGTCGTTGGTCCACACGGAGGCAGCAAGGCCGTACTCGGTGTCGTTTGCGAGGGCGATCGCTTCGGCTTCGGTCTCGAACGGAATGAGTGCTGCGACGGGTCCGAAGATCTCCTCGCGCACGGCGCGATCCTTGTTGGTCAAGCCTGTCCACAGGGTGGGTTCGATCCAGGATCCGCCCGACAGTTCCTGTCCGAGGTCCGGAATACCGCCGCCGGTCAGCACTTTCGCGCCTTCCTGCTCGGCGATCTCGAAGTAGTCGAGTACCTTCTTCCGGTGTGCCTGCGAAATGAGCGGTCCGGTCGTCGTTGCATCGAGCGTCGGGTCGCCCAGACGCAGTCCTGCTGCCCGCTCGACGAGTCCACCGGCGATGTCGTCGAAAATGCTGCGGTGCACGTACACCCGCTCGGTGCACAGGCAGACCTGGCCGGTATTGGTGAACACCGATTTGGTCAGGCCCGTCAGGGCTTCGTCGATGTCGACGTCGTCGAAGACGATCGCGGCGTTCTTGCCGCCGAGCTCGAACGAGACCGGACGGACTCGCGGCGCAACGGTTTTCATGACATGCGAACCCGTTGCCGAAGATCCGGTGAAGGTGACCCCGTCGATACCGGGGTGCGTGGTGAGGAACTCGCCGGCCGAGTTCGCACCGAATCCATGGACGACGTTGTAGACGCCGGCAGGCAGGCCGACCTCTTCGAGCACCTCGGCCAGCAACGACGCAGTCGCCGGGGTCTCCTCGGAAGGTTTGACCACCACGGAGTTTCCGCACGCGAGCGCGGGCGCAACCTTCCAGGTCAGGAGAAGCAGCGGCAGGTTCCACGGAACGATCACGGCGACGACGCCGAGCGGCTTGCGGATCGCGTAGTTCAGCGCCTGCTTGCCGCCCGCGAGATCCGTGACAAACGATTCCTGTCCCGCCGCGGCGACGATGTCGGCGAAGGTGCGGAAGTTCGTCAGGGCGCGCGCGACGTCGAGTTCGCGTGCCTGCGTGATCGGCTTGCCGGTGTCCGCCATCTCTGCGGCGACGAACTCTTCGAATCGCTCCTCGATCCGGTCGGCGGCGCGTCGCAGCAGAGCCGTCCGCTCTCGAACCGGCGTATCGGCCCAACCGTTGTCCAGAGCACGTCTGGCAGAGGTCACGGCCCGATCGACCAGGGCCTTGTCGGCCTCGTGGACCCGGGCGAGAACACGGCCCGTTGCTGGGTCGACCTGATCGAAGCTCGACGACTCGTCGGGTTCGACATAGGAGCCGTCCACGTAATTGCGGATCCATCCGTCGCATTGTGAGGTCATGGACTAACTATTGGCCCGTGACCCATATCAAACAAATGCAAAAACTGCCGCCAGCTATACCTCGATCGGCATAGATGGCGGCAGTTCGGCCACACAACTCAGCTCTGCATGTCGGCGCCGAGCGCCTCAGCGTCGCAGATACGCCAACTGCACGTTGACGGATTTCTCCGCGACCGGCCACAACTTCGGGTCCACGTCTGAGTAGACGTGTTCGACTACGTCGCGCACCGAGGCCGACTCCCCCAACGTCGACAGAGCGGCCCGCACCTGATCCAGACGCTCCTCGCGGTGGGCGAGGTACTGCTGCGAAATCGCCTGCAGATCGGGCAGGTCCGGACCGTGCCCGGGAAGAACCGTCAGTCCTTCGCCGAGTGCGGCCAGCGATCGCAGCGAGGTGAGGTAGTCCCCCAGATCGCCGTCGGAGTCGTCGAGAACTGCCGTGCCGCGGCCGAGAATGGTGTCGCCCGTCAGCACGCTCGCATCGTTCTCGATGACTATCGACACCGAATCCGCGGTATGACCCGGCGTCGCGAGGATCCGCAACTTCAGGCCCGCTACCTCGATCACTTCACCGTCGACAAGCGCCGAAGCGCCCCCGCGAAGAAAAGTAGGGTCGACGGAACGCACTGGAGCCGAAGTCAATTCGTGGAAACGGTCCACCCCGCCGGTGTGGTCGTAGTGCCGGTGCGTGATCAAGGTCAGCGCTACCGGACCGATACCAGCGACACGTTGCAGGTGTTCCTCGTCGTTGTCGCCTGGATCGACGACAACACACTCGACGCTGCCCGGAGCATGCAGAATCCAAGTGTTCGTACCGTCCAGCGTCATCATGCCCGGGTTGTTCTCGAGCAAGACCGAAGCGATGTCGGTGACGCGGCGTAGCTGCGCGTAGGCGGGATGGACCGTCGACATCAGCGAACTTCGACGATCAGTTCCACCTCGACGGGTGAGCCGAGGGGAAGTTCTGCCACGCCGACTGCCGAACGGGCGTGGATACCGGCGTCGCCGAGCACCTCGCCGAGGAACTCGGATGCGCCGTTGATCACGCCGGGCTGGCCGGTGAATCCTTCGGCGGATGCCACGAAGCCGACAACCTTGACGACGCGAACGACGTTGTCGATGCCGACCAGGGCGTCGATGGCAGCAAGAGCGTTGAGCGCGCAGGTGCGAGCCGCGGCCTTGGCGTCCTCATCCGACACGCCCGCGCCGAGCTTGCCGGTCAGCGCCAGTTTTCCGTCGACGAACGGGAGCTGACCCGACGTGTACACGTGGTTGCCGCTGCGAACCGCGGGAACGTAAGCAGCGACGGGTGCCGCGACGGCGGGAAGTGCAATGCCCAGTTCGGCGAGACGCTCCGACCAGGTCTGTGTTGCCTCTGCCATGTGATTCAGCCCTTCGGACGCTTCATGTACGCGACGTGCTGCTCGCCCGACGCGCTCGGCAGGACGGCGACGAGTTCCCAGCCGTCGACACCCCAGTTGTCGAGAATTGCCTTCGGATTGTGGACCAGCAACGGAGTCACGGTGTATTCCCAGGAAGTTATTTCGCTCATGCGGTGAGCCTATCCCGCGTACATCTTCGGCCCCAGACTTATAGGCTCGCGGTGTGGTTGCATCCCAAGATGAGCTGAGCAGGACCTGGCCCGAGTCTGCGACGAAGGCCCGCCTGCACTTTGTGTCAGGTAAAGGCGGAACCGGTAAGTCCACGGTTGCCGCCGCGTTGGCGCTCGCGTTGGCCGAAGGCGGCAAGCGCGTTCTCCTCGTGGAGGTCGAGGGCCGCCAGGGAATCGCGCAGCTCTTCGACGTACCACCGCTTCCACCGCAGGAGACCAAGGTCGCGGCCGCCGAAGGTGGCGGTGAAGTGATGGCTCTGGCCGTCGACATCGAGACCGCGTTCCTCGAATACCTCGAAATGTTCTACAACCTCGGCTTCGCCGGCCGGGCGATGCGTAAGTTCGGCGCCATCGAATTCGCCACCACAATCGCTCCAGGCCTTCGCGACGTTCTGCTCACCGGCAAGATCAAGGAGTGCGTCATCCGCACCGATCGAACCGGCAAACGCGTGTACGACGCCGTTGTCGTCGATGCTCCCCCGACCGGGCGGATCGGCAGCTTCCTCGACGTCACCAAGGCGATGGCCGACCTCGCCAAGGGCGGCCCGGTGCATTCGCAGAGTGAAGGCGTCGTTCGGCTGCTGCACTCGCCGGAGACCGTCGTACATCTTGTTGCGCTTCTCGAAGCGCTGCCCGTTCAGGAAACCGCCGACGCCGCCGCAGAACTGGCGCGTGACGACCTCAACCTCGGTGCCATCATCGTCAACCGCGCCAGCCCGAGGTTCTTGCCCGAAGACCAACTCTCCGGTGCTGCAGCCGGCAACATCGATGCAGCTTCGATCCGGTCGACGCTCTCCGATGTCGGCATCGATCTGTCCGACGACGACTTCGCCGGCCTGCTCACCGAGACGATCGAGCACGCGTCGGTGCTCGAAGCTCAAGAATCCAGTGCGGAGAAGCTCCGCGAGATCGACGGCGCGCGGGTGCAACTTCCCGCACTCGCCGACGGCGTCGATCTCGGTGGGCTCTACGAGCTGGCCGAATACCTCACGGAACAGGGCGTGTGATGACCGAGACCACCGAGAACGTGACGGTCGGCAGTTCCAGGACCGGCCGACGCGCAGCTCCTGCCCTCGATATTTCGGCGATCATCAAGGACCCGACGGCCCGGATCGTGGTGTGTTGCGGCGCAGGTGGCGTCGGCAAGACCACGACGGCTGCGTCGCTGGCGTTGCGGGCAGCCGAAGAGGGCCGACGCGTAGTCGTCCTCACCATCGATCCGGCCCGTCGCCTCGCACAGGCCTTGGGTGTGGCCGAACTCGACAACACTCCGCAGCCGGTGAAGCTGGGTCCCGAGGCCACGGGCGAACTCCACGCGATGATGCTGAACATGCGTCGGACTTTCGACGAGATGGTCATCGAGCATTCGAGCCCTGAGAAGGCCGAGCAGATCCTGGCGAATCCCTTTTACCAAACCGTTGCCACATCGTTCTCCGGAACGCAGGAGTACATGGCGATGGAGAAGTTGGGGCAGCTGGCGTCGAACGACGCGTGGGATCTGGTGATCGTCGATACCCCGCCGTCGCGCAATGCGCTCGACTTCCTCGACGCTCCACAGAGGCTCGGAACATTCCTCGACGGACGGATGATCCGGCTGCTCTCGGCACCCGGCCGTGGCCTGACCAGGCTCGTGGCCGGCGCGATGGGATTGGCTCTGAAGGGTGTCTCGACCATCGTGGGAAGCCAAATGCTTTCGGATGCATCGGCATTCGTGCAGTCGCTCGACTCGATGTTCGGCGGTTTCCGTGAACGCGCCACGAAGACCTACGAGTTGCTGCGTCAGCCGGGGACTCATTTCCTGGTGATCGCAGCGGCCGAGCCCGACGCTCTCCGTGAGGCGGCGTTCTTCGTCGATCGCCTTGCGGGTGACTCGATGCCGTTGGCCGGTCTGGTTCTCAACCGCACTCACCCGACGTTGACGGCTCTGCCTGCCGATCATGCGGTAACCGCCGCCGACAAACTGGAAGCGAAGGAAAATGCGACCGAGGCCGAGGCCCTCACCGCAGCCGTTCTCCGCATCCATGCCCATCGGGCAGTGATCGCGAAGCGAGAAATCGCCTTGCTGAGTCGATTCACCGCAGCTCACCCGAGGGTGCCGCTGATCGGTGTTCCGTCGCTACCGTTCGAGGTCTCGGACCTCGAGGCGCTGCGCGCGGTGGGAGATCAGCTCACTCGTAAGGGCTGATCCCCCGATCGACCTGGATCAGACTGCTGAGTGATGCTGGCGCTGGTCTTCGAAGAACTCGGACCAGGAGTCGACGTCGGGGTGCTGCTTGAGCAGTGCACGGCGCTGACGTTCGGTCATTCCGCCCCACACACCGAACTCGACACGGTTGTCGAGAGCATCTGCTCCGCACTGCATGAGGACCGGGCAGTGACGGCAGATGGTGGCTGCCTTGCGCTGTGCGGCGCCACGAACAAAAAGTTGGTCGGGATCGACCTCGCGGCATCGCGCCTGAGTTACCCAGGCAATTCGTGCCTCGGCCTGCTCGATGTCCAAACGGCTACTCGGGGTGGCTGTGTACATTCTGGGTCCCCTCTACAAAGTCTGACCGTCGCCATGAGGCGAGCAGCGCACCATCTCAGCCGTCTCGCGGTAGCACGTGAAAGCTGAGACACATTCGTGATCGAGTGTTACGTCGATCACACTGATCACAATTTAGGTAAAGAACGCCCCTAACGCAAGACGGTCGGGAGCATTTTTTGGTACGGCAGTACAAAGCGCGTGTTCAGGAGGTTTTGAACACCCGCAAAACACTGAAACCGGTTCCAATGGGTGGGCACACGTACTCTGTAGATCGTGTCGATTGCAAAAACAGTGGCGAAGCTCGCCGGAAGCTCCGCATTGGCGGGTGTCCTGGTCGCAGGGGTGATGTTCCCGGTGGCCGGCGGATTCGGATTCGCGTCCAATCGCGCTGCCGATACCGTCGACAACGTCTCGGCCGAACTGGTCGAAGGCACGGTCCCCGCGGTGTCCACCATGGTCGATGCGGCAGGCAATCCCATTGCCTGGCTGTACGACCAACGACGCTTCGAAGTCCCGAGCGAGAAGATCTCCAACAACATGAAGTTGGCGATCGTCTCCATCGAGGACCGCCGGTTCCCCGACCACAAGGGCGTCGACTGGCAGGGAACGCTGCGCGCCTTCCTCACCAACACGACGACCGGTGAAGTGCAGCAGGGCGCGTCGACACTCGATCAGCAGTATGTGAAGAACTACCAACTGTTGGTCGTGGCCAAGACGGATGCCGAGCGCCGCGCTGCCATCGAGACCACCCCGGCCCGAAAGATCCGCGAGATCCGGATGGCGCTGACGCTGGACAAGGAACTCACGAAAGACGAGATCCTCACCCGGTACCTCAACCTCGTACCGTTCGGCAACGGATCCTTCGGCATTCAGGACGCGGCTCAGACCTACTTCGGCGTCGACGCCGCAGATCTGACCGTTCCGCAGTCCGCGATGCTGGCCGGCATGGTTCAGTCCAGCTCCGCGCTGAACCCGTACACGAACGTCGAGGGCGTGACCGAGCGTCGTAACACCGTGCTCGACACCATGATCACGAACATTCCGGATCGTGCCGACGAGTTCCGTGCAGCCAAGGAAGAGCCCCTCGGCGTCCTCGAAACCCCCAACAACTTGCCGCGCGGCTGCATCGCTGCAGGCGATCGCGGATTCTTCTGTGATTACGCACTGAAGTACCTCTCGGATGCCGGAATCACCCGCGACCAGATCAACGAGGGTGGTTACCTCATCAAGACCACTCTCGATCCGCAGGTCCAGGCGTCCACCAAGGCCGGACTGAACGCGAACGCGAGCGCCAACCTCGACGGCATCGCGAACGTGATGAACGTGATCAGGCCGGGCCAGGATTCACACAAGGTCATCGCGATGGCCAGCAGTCGCACGTACGGACTCAATGCCGACGCCGACGAAACCGTCCAGGCGCAGCCGTACTCCCTTGCCGGTGACGGTGCGGGTTCCGTCTTCAAGATCTTCACGACCGCTGCGGCGATGGAGAAGGGCCTCGGCATCAACGCGACCCTCGACGTGCCCAAGCGCTTCGAAGCCAAGGGCATGGGTAGCGGTGGTGCGGCAGGCTGCCCGGTCTCGACGTACTGCGTGGAGAACGCCGGCAACTATCCGCCGACGCTGTCCGTGACCGACGCCCTGGCACAGTCCCCAAACACCGCTTTCGTCAAGCTCATCGAGGCGACCGGCGTCACGCCGACCGTCGACATGGCTGTCCGTCTCGGCATGCGCTCGTACGCCGATCCCAACACCTCGGGCTTCGACGAGCGCAGCATGGCCGACTTCCAGAAGGAACAGAACCTCGGTTCGTTCACCCTCGGCCCCACCTGGATCAACCCGCTCGAACTCTCCAACGTCGCGGCCACTCTCGCCTCGCACGGCAAGTGGTGCCCGCCGAGTCCCATCGATTCGGTCTTCGACCGCTACGGCAAGCCGGTGGCCGTCACCGAGCAGGGCTGTGAGCAGGTCGTCGAGCCCGGCTTGGCAGACACACTCGCCAACGCCATGAGCCGTGACGACGTCGGCGCCGGTACGTCTGCCGGTGCCGCGAGCAGCGCCGGATGGAGCCTGCCGATGTCGGGCAAGACGGGTACCACCGAGACCCACAAGTCCTCGGCGTTCCTCGGCTTCACCAACAACCTCGCTGCGGCCGTCTACATCTTCGGCGACTCCCCGACACCCGGCGAGATCTGCTCGAGCCCGCTACGCCCCTGCTACAGCGGCAACCTGTACGGCGGTACCGAACCGGCGAGATCCTGGTTCGCGGCAATGAACCCGGTCGCCAACAACTTCGGGCCCACCTCGCTGCCTCCGATCGACGAGAAGTACGCACGGGGATCACAGAACGGCCAGGTTCCCGAGGTTGTCGGCCTGAGCCAGTCGGCGGCGACGTCGAGGTTGCAGGCGTCCGGCTTCACGGTCAATTCCGTGACCACGGCGTCCGGAGCACGCGCGGGAACGGTCACCGGAGTTTCGCCGTCCGGGTCCGCGATCCCGGGTTCGACCGTCACGATCTACATCAGTGACGGGTCCGTAAGGGCTCCGGCAGCACCCGCATCCCCGGCAGCTCCAGCAGCTCCGGCACCGGGCGCGACTCCCCCGGATGCGACTCCGCCGGGAGGCGAACCCGCACCGCCTGCGGGGACCCCACCGAACTGACGGCCCTGAAAACTGACGGCTCTGAAAACAAGAACGGCCGCGATCTCCGAGTGACTCGGAGTTCGCGGCCGTTTTCGGTTTCCGGTGGCGCGCTTCTACAGGCGGGACTTCACTGCTGCAGAGATACGTGCGCCATCGGCCTTGCCCTTGGCCAGCGCGCTGGCGGCCTTGATGACCTGGCCCATCTGACGCATACCCGGACGCTCACCGAGCTCCTCGGACACCTGAGCGAGGGCGGTGTCGACGACGTCGACGAGTTCGGCGTCGGTCAACGGCGTCGGCAGGTACTCGTCGATGATCTGAGCTTCGGCGCGCTCTTTCGCGGCAAGTTCACCGCGGCCGTTCTCGGTGTAGATCTCGGCCGATTCGCCGCGCTTCTTCGATTCCTTTGCAAGGACTTTGATGATTTCTTCGTCGGTGAGGACCCGTGCTTCCTTACCGGCAACCTCTTCGGTCTGGATGGCTGCCATGAGCATCCGAAGGGTGGCTGTACGTAGCGGATCCTTCGCCTTCATGGATGCAACCATGTCGGTTCGGAGGGTGGCTTTGAGCGATGGTGTCGTGTCGGACATGGTGGAAACGCTACGCGCTCGGCGTTTCGAGCGTGCCGATAGTTACCTCCGCCCGGACACAATTCTCTGTGGAATAGCTGTAAAAGGCGGCGAGAGCGACGCAGAAGAACGCCACACCCGTATCCTTGAGAGGTGTCTTCCCAGTTCCGCACCAATCTGACCCGCACCGCACTTGGTGCCGCGGGCGCCGCTGCACTAGGGATCGGGTACGCATCCGGCATCGAACGCAATGCATTTGCACTGCGTGAGGTGACGATGCCAGTCCTGGCGCCCGGTTCGTCGTCGCTGCGGGTCCTCCATCTCAGCGACCTGCACATGATGCCGAACCAACGGTTGAAACAGAATTGGTTGCGTGAACTCGAAGGCCTCGACCCCGACCTCGTGGTCAACACCGGCGACAACTTGTCGCATCAGCGCAGCGTCCCGGCAGTGGTCCAGGCGCTCGGCGATCTGTTGGCTCGGCCAGGTCTGTTCGTCTTCGGCAGCAACGACTACTTCGCTCCGAAACCGAAGAATCCACTGAGCTACATCTTCAACAAGGACAAGCGCATCACCGGGGATCCCCTCCCCTGGGGCGATCTGCGGGCCGCGTTCACCGAACGTGGATGGCTGGACATGACCCACGTGCGCCGCGAACTCGAAGTGGCCGGTATTCGCATTGCTGCCGCCGGCGTCGATGATCCGCACCTGAAGCGCGATCGCTACGACACCGTCGCCGGAACACCCAATCCCGTCGCCCAGCTCAAGCTCGGCCTGACGCACTCACCCGAACCTCGAGTTCTCGACCGGTTCGCCGACGACGGCTACGACCTGGTGCTCGCCGGCCACACGCACGGTGGTCAGCTGTGCCTTCCGTTCTACGGCGCGCTGGTCACCAACTGCCAGATCGACCGATCCCGGGTCAAGGGACCATCGAAGTGGGGCGCGCACACCCAGCTGCACGTCTCAGCGGGCATAGGCACTTCGCCGTGGGCTCCGGCACGCTTCTGCTGCCGCCCCGAGGCAACTCTGCTGACTTTGGTTCCGGCGACCAGGCGCGAACCGGAGCATGTCTCCGCACACAGTTCCGCAGAGTCTCCAGCGTCGGTTCTACGCAACTGACCTGCGGATTTAATGTCAGTCGACTCGGTAATGTAAGCTAACCGAGGTTCGACACGGGGTGTGGCGCAGCTTGGTAGCGCGCTTCGTTCGGGACGAAGAGGTCGTGGGTTCAAATCCCGCCACCCCGACAGTGTTGATGCAGGTCAGGCCCTATCCGATCACCTCGGATGGGGCCTCACTTGTTTCCAGTCCGCAGTGAGTCCGCAGTAGATTCACGAGCTGCCATCGCAGCCACGTCAAGAGCGTTCGCAACAGCTTCCAGATCATCGGGAAACAGATCCGCATACTGATCCAAAGTCATCGCTGCACTCTTGTGTCCGAGCATCGTCTGCACTGCCTTCACGTTGGCGCCGGCCGAGATCGCCAGGGATGCAGCAGTGTGGCGCAGGTCGTGCGGTGTGACTGTCGGGAACTCAGGGGTGACTACCTCCCCCAACAGCTTCTCTGACACCCTCCTCGCTGCCATGCGCGCCTGTACGGCTGTGACCGAGGGGGCGAACACCCGAGGCCGCCAGGTGGACACCCTGAGCACACCCCGCTCTGGGCTTGTGAACACCAGCTCTTCGCGTCCCTTGCCCTGCATGAGTACGGCTACCTCTTCGGCGAGGAACTTAGGGAAGGGCACGGAGCGGCGTTCGTGGTTCTTGGCTGTCGACCACACGATCTCTCCCTTCACCTCGGCTACGGCCTGGCGGACGAGGACACGGCGCCGCAGCATGTCGAAGGACTCGACCTTGAGTGCAGCCATCTCACCCCAGCGGAGGCCGGTGTAGGAGAGGAAGCGTGCGACGGTGGCATCGGCGGTTGTGGCCCTGGTAGCGATCTGTAGGGCGAGGGCTTCCACCTGCTCGTGACCGAGGTAGCCGCGGGCCTTGTGCTCTCGTCGTGGCGCTTTGACTCCAGTGCAGGGGTTGCGGACGATCTTGCGGTCCTCGACTGCCATTTCGAGTGTCATGCGTAGGACCCCGAGGGCGTTCTCGATGGTGGCTGCCCCTGCCCCGTCTTCTGCCATGTCGGCTACCCAGGTGCGGACTGCTGAGGTTTGCACGTCAGAGATGAGGGTGTTGGCCCATTTTGGTTCGACGTGGGTGGCCCAAGTGACTGCGCGGGTGGCGGCTGTGGTGCGTTTGATGTGGCCTTGGGCGCCGGTCCAATGTTTGTGTGCGTCGGCGACGGTGATCTTCCCTGCACCTGGCTGGATGTACGTGCCGGTGACGAGGGCTGAGGTGATTTCGTTGAGCCAGTTCTGTCCGTCTGCTTTGCGGTCGAAGCTCTTGGTTTGCTCGCGGCCGGTGTTGTCGACGTAGCGGGCGAGCCAGCGTTTGCCTGTGCCGTGGCGGCTGGAGGGGACGCGGGTGGGGTTGCCGTCGGCGTCGCGGACTGTTTTGGTCCAGCGGTCTTCGACTCCGGCGCGTTGGTTTCGGCGTTGGCGGCCGGTGTCAGTCATTGTCGACCTCGGGGTGTGCGGCGAATTGGCCGGCGAAGAGTGCGAGGAAGTCGTCGTCTTCGAGGTTGGGGAGTTCGCCGTGTTCGGCGCGGAGGATGTTCCGCATGTCGGCGGTGATGGTGTTGCCCCAGTCTGTTGCTACCCAGTCTTTGGCGGCTTCGAGTGTTTCGGTGGGGATGTTGTTGCCGTGGATGTGGATGGCTTCTGCGAGTTCTATGAGTGCTCGTTGGAGGTCTTCGGCGTTGGTGCGCATTTCGCGGGATTTGGTGGCGGCTCGGTTTGTGAGTTGTTCGATGATGGCGGCTGAGTCGCTGTCTCCGGTGAAGCCGTTCCAGATGGTGGGGACTGGTACTTCGAAGACTTTGGCGAAGGCGATTGCTTCGCTGACTTTGAGTGGGCGTTCGCCTTTTTCGATTCGGAGGATCGTCTGCTGGTGGTAGTTGGTGCCGCTGCTGCGTGTCAGTTTCTCTGCGAGCTCGGCTTGCGATAGGTCGAGTCGCTTTCGCAGGGCTTGGATGTTCCCGCCGATGATCCGGTCCTGATTTTCGTCACTCATGCAGCTCACATTACAACGGTTTTGTTGTGTGAGCTAGCAACGGATTTTGATTGACAGAACGACATGGCTGTGGGTAACGTTCTCGTTGTTAGATTTCAACAACGAGAATGGAGATGGCGAGATGGCATCCACCCCGGGAGCCGTTCAGTCCGAGTTCATGACCGTCCGCGAGTTGTCAGAGGAAGCCCATATCCCGACTGAAACTCTCCGATACTGGCGCGCAAACGACAGCGGGCCGGCGTCGTTCAAGGTCGGCAAGCGAGTCCTGTACCGCCGCAGCGAAGTAGATGCGTGGTTCGCGGAGCAGGAAGCATCCACGCGACGTGGCGGGAGTGCCGCATGATCTGTGCCCGCAAAAACAAGAAAGCCCCCGCCGTGAATCCCGTAGTTCCAGCTACGAGCGGCGAGGGCTCCCGAACCAACCCCACTCAAGAGGAGATCCAGATGTCTCACCATATCGCATCCGACACCGACAACACACCGGAAGAGCTGAGCGAGTACGAGCAGATGGAATTGGACTTCGCCACGCTGGCCGCGGACAGAGGTTTGGTTCCTGACAGTGCACTGTGGAAGCTCGAACGCCGCGCCTTCTACTTCAACGCGATTGATTCCCTGCTGGAGCCGGTGGAGCTTCTGGCTGGTGGCCGGCCGACATGGGCTGATCCCGACTGCGACATCGTGTCTCAGCACGGTGCTCACCACGTCGTTGCGTCCCGAGTGTGGGCTACGCGCCTGGATCTGCATCCCGGCACAATTATGGATGGTTACCGACTCTCTGCGCGGGCCGAGGTGCAGCTGATGCAGCAGGCAAACGAAGTGGAACCGTTCGTGTTGATGCGCAGGAAAGCTGAGCAGAACAGCGGCGAAAAGCCGACCACGGTAAAGGGCTCCGAGACCCGGTTCACTCTGAGCGAGGCTGCCGAGTTGGCACACCTTCTGCTGCTTGTTGTCGACGTTGCTCGCGGTACATCTGATGATTCGGCGGTCGAGTGATGTCGACAATGTTCACTGGCCGCGTCCACCTCGGTGGGTCTCATCGGGAGGGGCGTCCGAGTCGCGGCGACATCTTCATCGGCGCAACTGATTCGGGGCTAGTGGATATCACGTTGCCCGATGGGACGGTGCTGCCGCTGACGTTCGACGAGGCCGAGTCCGTCTCGAAGTTGCTCGCAGATATGGCGCGCATTGTTCGGTACCGCGCAGGCGTCGGCGCGCTGGAGGTGGCCTGATGAACACGACACTCCAGGCCGTGCCCAAGGTCTTGCATTCGAGGGTGCATCCGATCGGTGTGCAAACCCCGTCTTCGGAAGTGATGTTGATCGGTTCGCTGCTGTACTCGAATCCTTCCGACCGACTCTCTGTTGTCACGTTCGTCACTGACGATGACCTCGAAAACCCTTACCACCGAACAGTTTTCGGACTCATCCGGGAGCGCGCTCGAAGCACTCAGGAAGTTGATGCCGCTCTACTTGCAGACGATCTGATGCGAGGCGGGAAGTTGGCCGGCGAGCACGGTATGCGTTTGTCGAAGTGCCTGACGGATGCGGCGACATCTGCTGCTGCTGGCGAGGCGGTCATGTCCTACGCCGCGGCCGTGGTGGGCGAGTCGTACCGACGACGGTACGAACAGCTCGGCACCGCTCTGACGGAGCTGAGTTCATCTCTGCCTGAGCATGAGTTGCTCGGCTATCTGGTGCGCGCTGGCAGCGAATGCCGCGAGCACTCGAAGCGACTGACTTCCCTACGCGAAGCCTCTGGGGCTGCCGCGTGAACATCCCATCTTTCAGGAGGCAGATATGCCCAACAGGTACGGCGAGGAAGCGGACGATCCACCGCCGACGACTCGCCCTCACCATCCCGATTGCCGCCGTGGGTGGCTCGGAACAGACCTCGACGGTCATCCAATTCCGTGCCTCCAATGCAAACCACACCTCAAGAATCTTGGAAGGAATCAGTATGCCTAGCAATACATCTTCTCCGCACCACATGGACGGTGCGGCTCCACCGAGTTATGACGACCTGGAGAAGTTGATTCGACTTGTCTGTGACGGTGACCTTCATGGCACTCGGGCAGCCCTTTCAAGTTTTCCCGATCGTGAGTTCGCCGCTGTGACAGAGGCAGTCATCGAAACACGGCAGCACCACCACGACATTTACGACCAGGTTTTGCGGTTGATCGCTCTCGAAGCGGTAACCCGAGCCACCGGACAGGAGTCCTGACATGGGCGGATACATCGACCTCGACGAGTCCGGTTTCGACCCGGATCTGCACCTGCCGATTCGGGGGAAGTGGTACACGGTTCCCTCGCCTCACACGTGGGAGGACACGAAGCGGCTCCGGCAGAGGATCGTCGAATCTGGTCTACCTCCGGTCGAGCAGGTTGACGATGCACTCACGATTCTTGGCGCGGTCCGTGATCCCGAGACTGGCGAACTCGAACCCGCGGGTGTGCTCGCAGAGATGACCGCAGACAACCTGCCGTGGCCGATCATCCTTCACGCCGGCCGGACGGCTCAGCTGCACTTCGGCTACTCGCCTGAGATGGCCGAAGCCCACTGGGGACTGAGCTGGCTCGGGAAGGTCACCGACCTGGAGAAGTTGGTCGAGTTGTTCGGACGGAAGCAGCCGTCGAAGAAGCAGAAGGCAAAGACCAGTAAGAGAGGTGATCGCTGATGTCAGGACTTGACGTAGGCACCCTCGTTGCCCACCTCACCGTTGATATGGACGGGTTCCTTCGTGGCACGCGCACGGCGCAACAGCAGACGGACCGGCTCGAATCGACCGTGCAGCAGGCCGCTCGACGGATTGATCAGAGTTTCCAGCAGTCCGGGCAGGGCGTCGGACGATTGGGAACGGCCACGTCGAGTGTGCAGCAGGACATGGGAAGGCTCGGCACTGCCGCCGGCAATGCAGCTCGGGATGCTTCGCGTGTTGGCCAGAGCTCGCAGGATGTAAACCGGCTGGGGAATGCGGCTCGCGGTGCCGCTACTGATGTGGATCGCATCGGAACGTCCGCATCGCAGGCCAGTCGGCAGGTGGGTCAACTCAGTGGTGACCTCGATGGTGCCGCGTCCGGCGCGTCGGGTTCTGGCGGGGACATGGGCGGCAACTTCCTGTCCGGTTTCACGGACAAGATCGGAAAGCTCTCGTCCGCAACAGGTCCGATCGCTGGCGCACTGCTCGGTGTCGGAGTCATCGGTTTGACGGCTGGCGCCGCACTCATGGCTGCAATCACTGATGGCATGAAGCAGGAGCAGGATCTAGACCTGTTCCAGGCACAGACGAAGACCACCGAGGCGCAGGCCCGGAAGTTTGGGCTCGCAGCAGGCGAGATGTTCTCGGACGCCTACGGCGAATCCGTCGAGGCGAACCTCTCGACAATCAAGATCGCGCTGCACAACAACATCCTCGATCCGGGGTCGACGCAGCAGGACGCGGAGAAGGTCGTCGCAAGCCTCGAAACAATCTCTGCGGCGCTCGATGGTGAGGTCGCTACCAGCGTCTCCGCCGTTGGCGCTCTGATGACCTCAGGTCTTGCAGCCAACGCAGTCGAGGCTATGGACATGATCGCCAACGCTGCCGGCGGGTCCGCGAACAAGGCTGGTGATCTCCTCGAAGTGGTCTCCGAGTACAGCTCGGGATGGAAGAACGCTGGCCTATCCGCCGAGATGGCGCTTGCACTGATCGAACAGTCCACCGACAACGGCGCAGACAGCGCGGACCGTGCAGGTGACTCGCTACGTGAGTTCGGCCGACGCATCACCGAAGAAGGCGACACGATTGTCAGCGCGTTGAACGACATCGGTCTGAACGGTGAGGAGATGTTCGAGGCGTTCAAGAAGGGCGGTCCGGAAGCGGACACCGCCTTCGACCAGGCGTTCGACAAGATCAGTGCTATCGAAGATCCGGTGAAGCGGAACACCGCCGCGATGGCGCTACTCGGTGACACGTCCGGTGACTTCATCGGCGCACTATCGCAATGGGATCCATCAAAGGCGCTGGCTGATTTCGGTGAGTTCGAAGGTGCGGCAGGCAGTCTCGCGAACACCATCGGCGGCAACGCTGCCACCTCAGTGCAAGGCGCGATGAACTCTATTTCAACTGTCGCTGATGGATTCAAGGCCGCGCTCGCAGCAGCGTTCGGACCGCAGATTAAGGAGTGGGCAGACAACATCTCGAACAACCGCGTCGGAGTGATCGACTTCTTCCAGACCGCCGGCAATGCGGCATTCGAGCTCGGTAAGTCAGTACTGAATTTCGTGGCATCCGGACTCGACGGACTCGGCAAGTTCGCGAAGTCGGCATCTGAGACTGGCGCATCGTTCCTCGAAATGGGCGCAAACATCCTCTCGGTTGGTGAGTCCATTCCAGGCTTCGGCGCCATCCTCGGCATCGCAACAGGTGGTGCAGCCGACAAGCTCCGTGACCTCGCGACCAAGACGCGAGAAGGCGGCGCAAGTGTGGAGGGCGTGCTGACGGGGACTGCGAAGACCATTCGTGAGGAGTGGGTTCCTGCTCTTGGGGAAGCGCAGGAACGGGCGAACAGTTGGATCGATGGCATGAAACTGTCGGCCGCTTTCAACGATTCCTCAGCGAAGGTAACGAAGGCCATCGGTGAAATCGGGTTCGCTGTTGACGGTTCGGTGATGAAGATCGAGAACTGGAATGGCGCGATCGACAAGGCCAACCCGTTGCAGTCGCAGATGGAAGCGAACCTGCGTGGCCTCGCCGGTCAGTTCCGAGAGCAGGTCAAGACTGGGCTCGAAGCGGGCAACACTGTCGAGAACCTGACGAAGCAGTACGCCGGCAATCGCGACGCACTGATCCAGCAGCTCACGGCCACACTCGGCAGCAACGAGGCCGCAGTCAAGTACCTGGACACGCTTGGACTCACGCCTCAGTTCGTCTCTACTGCGATTCGCACAGAGGGGATGCCAGAAACTCAGTCCGACTTCGATGTTCTGCGAGACAAGGTGCTAGGCGTCCCCGATGCCAGGACTATCCATACTCAGGCTTTGACGAAGGATTCCATCGACTCACTCAATGCCCTCGAAGGTGTGAAGGTCGAGGTTCTCAAGGACGGCACGGTCAACGTCACTGCCGAAACCGAGGCAGCGCAACGAAACCTTCAGGCTTGGTTGTCGCAGCCTCGCAACCTTGTGGTGTTGGTTGATACGCAGCGGACGGCACAGGCTCAGCGGGACTTCTGGGCCACAGGACAGTACGGGCCGGCCGCTCCAGTCTTGAAGAACGCGGACGGCAACATCCACGAGCCGGGACAGGCGAACATCCGTAACGGTCAAGGTCGCGGAATCTACCAATGGGCGGAAGCTGAAACAGGTTGGGAGGCTTTCATTCCCGGCGCTCCCTCCAAGCGTCCTCGGGCTGAACAGATCCTCGCTGAGACTGCTCGCCGGTTCGGTATGGGCGTTGTCCGATTCGGTGATGTGAAGCCGATGGCTGACGGCGGTGTCGTCGAGTCGTTCACCGGCATCGCATCCCAACACGCACCAGGACTGCAACTCACCTCGTCCTACCGGGACACCAACGACTACCACGGACAAGGGAAGGCAGTCGACTACTCCAACGGCTCAGGCAACACCGATGAGCAGTTGGCGTGGGCGAACTACCTCGCCGACAACTACCAGTCACAGTTGGCGGAGTTGATTTACTCGGATCCGCGGTTCACTCGGAACATCAAGGACGGGAAGATCGTTGATCCGTCGTTCTATGGTGCGGCGACGATGCAGCAGCACGAGAACCATGTGCATGCGGCGTCGAAGGAACCGTTGGGTGCCCCGTCTGGTGCGGGTAAGGATGCGGCTCCTGCTGCTCCGGATACTCGGACGGAGCGGGAGAAGATCGCTGATCAGGTGATCGCGGAAGGTAAGCGCCGCGGCATCTCCGATAAGGGCATCAAGGCCGCGGTCATGACCGCCCTCGCTGAAACCGATTTGCAGAACCTCGATCACGGTATGGATGGCGATAACGCCGGCATCATGCAGCAGCGCGATAACGGTGGTTGGGGCACGTTGGAGGACCGGAAGGATCCGACTCGTGCGGCGGGCATGTTTTACGACAAGCTCGACGACTTCGACTACAACAGCATGTCGGAGGCTGAGGCGGCGCAGAAGGTGCAGCAGTCGGGCACTGCGGATGGTTCGAATTATGCGGTGAAGGCTGCTGAGGCGGACGAGATTATCGCGGCGTCGAATGCTCGCGGTAACGGTCAGATGACTGTTGGGACGACGGACGCCGGCGCTGCACTTGCCACAGACGGACAACGAGTCTTCGTCACCAACTGGCCTACGTCAGGCTCATCGTCGTACACATCCGCCGACACCACCTCGACCACCGCGCCCGCAGCAGCGGCCACTCCGGATGACAACGTGATCTGGAAAGGCGCGGTTCGAGTCTTCGAGAACGGCGGCATCCGTGGCCTTCCCGAACAGGCTGGTATCTACCCGGACGGTGCCGACCTCGTTCGGTTCGCCGAGCCAGGCACAGGTGGAGAGGGTTACATCCCGCTCGCTCCCTCGAAGCGTCGGCAGTCCCTTGCCGTGACGAAGAAGATCGTCAACGGCTTCGGATTCGATCTCGTCCCCTTCGAGGACGGAGGGATCCACGGTGGCCTGGGCGGCTTCGGTGGCTGGGTCGGTGAAACCCCAGGGTTGAAGGTCCCGAAGACCGCGAACGGTCGCAGAGCAGCCGCATACAACGCCCTCGCATTCGGCGTCGGCAGTGCGTTCGCACTCGCAAGCGGCTTCGACGCAGACGGCAACTTCACCGGCCAATTCGACACAGGCGCCAACAGTTCCGCTCAGCTGGAGAAAGGGTTCGGGCAAGTCACCGACGAACTCGCACCAATCCTCGAAGCAATTCTGTTGGCGATCAAGAACCGCGAGCCGATCCGCGCAAGCGTCAACGTCGACAACGGAACTGGGATGGCGAACATCTCAATCATGAAGGGCGGTCTCTGATGCCCGAAACATTCACCACCACAACAACACTCAACTAGGAGAACCAAATCATGACTGAACAGACACCCGATCCTCGACAGGCTAGATGGAACGAAGAAGCCGCATCGGCTCAGTCCCGCGGAAACATGAAGGACGGCAAGAACATCTACGCCCGCCACTACGACGAGACGACCGGCCTCTACCAGCTCGGAGGTGGATCGACGCTCTCACCCGAGGGCATCTACACCGACGTTGACGGCAACGTGCGCGGCGGCCGATACCGAGTCCGACTCGACGGGGCCCTCGCCCCGATGGTCCCTCCGCAGGACGGCGCCAACCCGCAGCCCTTGCCGCCGCTCGTACCGCTCGGACCCGGCTGGCCCACCCCGCCCGAGGGCTTCGACTGGCCCAACCTCTCCAACCCCAACTGCATCTACGACATCAACTACTGAGGAGAACCAACATCATGAGCACACTCCAGGAATTGCAGACCAAGGCTCGCGAGCTGAAGCAGGCCCGGGAGGCGCGACTCGCTGTCTACCGTGACAACGCCAACAAGGACGTTTCGATGACGCCGACCGAGCGTGCCGAGTACATCGCGCACTGGCGTCAGGCACTCACCAAGCAGTACGCACCTCAGTTCGCTGCCATCAAGGCGGAGGTTGAGACGTACGCCGATCGCACGAAGGCTCAGGCAGCCAAGGCGCGCCCTCAGTTCGACGCTGACTCGCCGACCGCGCTTGTCCGTACCGAGCAGGCATGGCGGAATGTCGTTCTCCCTCAGCTGGAGAAGGGTCGATCGCTTCGAGCGGCACTGCGCAACGCCGACGCGGACGCTGTACTCGGCGCCGAACGCTTCGCCCCCGCATGGCTACAAGCGAACAGCACAGGTCCCTCTGGCCTTGCTGGCACCGAAGTAGCAATGAAGGACGGACGGGTTACAGCCATCGATCGGGAGACCGACACGACCGCGGTAACCAAAGCGATCACTGCGCGGTTCATCGAACTCGCAGACCCGGAAGGCGCAGCGGCACTTGCTTCGGCGAGCACCCTCAACGCCGTACTGCCGGCATTCAATCGGTTCGTCGACCATCTCGACACCGGCGCTGGCGATCCTCTCGCAGCGTCGGTCGGGTTGCACTACGCGATGAACCAGGATGCGGGCTCCGGCGACTCCGAACCTGCCGACGACGCAGCCTGACCAACCAACATCACCCAGGAGAACACCATGAGTAAGAACATCGAGATCCACACGCGCACCGAGCCCGAAGATACGTTCGTCGACGTACCCGGCACGAGCGGCACATTCTCGCGCAAGCCGAAGCAGGTCCGCATCTTCGGCCAGGCTGACGCTATCGCGCCGGGATCCATCACTGACCGGGAAGCGCCTGTCTACGACGAGGACATGACCCCCGAGAAGGCCGTCGAGCGCGTGCGTTCGAATCCGAGCCGAGCCTTCACGCTCTTCAACACCTCCGGCGACGTAGCCTGACCCACCCCTGCGGCCCAGCCTTCACCGGCTGGGCCGCTCGGAAGGACACCCATGACCGACACTCTTGAACCCATCAGCCAAGGCCCCGCACGCGGGTACAGCTGGGCGCCCTTCGTAGCCGAGAACTTCGCCGCCAAGAAGCACGGTGCCTATTCCCAGCGGGTTATCACACCGCTCGCCGCCGAAATCGCGAACGCCGTATGCGGGGCACGCCCCGACCTTCAAGCCCCACAGATGCAGCCTGCTGTCCTCGCCTACGCACGCACCGAGGCGCAACTCGAAGTGCTCACCGCGTTCGTCGACATTCACGGCGCCATCGACCCGGACACGGGGGAGCCCACCCCGGCCGAGAAGTACCGCCTCCGCATCGACACCCAAGCCGCGAACCACCGATCCCGACTCGGGCTCGACCCGCTCAGCGCCGCGAAACTCGGCAAGGACATTGCCTCCACGAAGCTCGACATCACCACGATGTTCGCCCAACTACAGGCTGAACTCGACAAGGCGAACGGAACCCAACGATGACCCTCGACGCCGCTACACTCGCGGACTCCCTCGCAAGCCCCACAGGATTCGCCAAACGACTTGTAGGTCAAGAGCTTTGGGAACATCAACGAGAACTGGCCGAATGCCCCGCCCGCTACCGCGTCGTGTGCGCAGGCCGACAGGTAGGCAAGTCGCGGGGCGTCGCGATCATCGCCCTTCACCGCGCTTACACCAAACCCGGATCACTCATCCTGCTCATCTCCGCCGGCGAAGTGGCATCACTCCGCCTCCTCGAAGAGTGCGCTTCCCTCGCACTCAGTTCGCCGATGCTTGCGGGTGCGGTACTGGATGACAGTAAGACACAACTGGTGCTCTCGAATGGGTCACGCGTCATCTCAGTGCCCGCGTCTGCCAAGCAGATCCGAGGCTGGGCAGTGGATCTGCTCATAATTGACGAAGCAGCATTTGTCGACACCGAAATTTGGCGAGCGGCAGAACCTTCGATCATCGCTCGACCCGGCTCCAAGGTGATCCTGCTGTCCTCGCCATGGGGTAACTACGAACACTTTTTCCGCCGCCTGTGGAAGCAGGGAACAGACGCACCCACGCTCGATGTCACGTCGTTTCACTGGCCATCGTCGCGCTCGCCGTACATCAGCCAAGACGACCTCGACAAGATCCAAGCCCGAGAGCCCGCGCACTACTTCAACCGCGAATACCTTGCCGAGTGGACCGACGACACCGGCGCCTACTTCACCACCCGAGAGCTGGACAACGCGGTCGCGGACTACGAGTTCGCGCCGCTCGAACGCGACAACGGCCAAACAGTCGCAGGTGGGCTGGACTGGGGATTCAGCAACGACGCTAACGCCGTTGTTTTCCTTGCCGCACAGGCCGATATGGATCTGAACACTCTCGGCGGCAGGTACTCGCAACGCCCCGCGAAGCCGGTCTACTACATTCCACACCTCGAACAGCACAATCGAATGCAGTTCTCCGACTTCATCGACCGACTCGACGAACTCTCGCAGATGTTCGACATCTACCGCTACATCAGTGAGACGAACGGAATCGGTATCGCACCGACCCAGATGCTCAGCAGCCGCATGTCCGACAACCATGGCAACGGACGAATGAGAACCTTGGTCAAGGGCGTCACAACCGACAACCGACGCAAGGCAGACGCATACGGACGCCTCAAAGTGCTCCTGCAACAGGGTCGGCTCGTGCTACCCAAACATCCCGACCTGCTCCGACAGCTTCACAGCCTCGAATACGAGCAGACCACCACAGGGCAAATGCGAATCAGCGTCCCAGAGACCGCCGGCCACGATGACCTCGCAGACGCGCTCATGCAAGCCGCAGCCGGGATCTTCATCAACCCCTCGCGTGCTTGGACGTGGCAAGACGGCACCGGATCCGGTGGAATCCTGACCACCCCAGGCGGAACGAGGATCCACAAGAATCCACAAGCGCACAGCAGTGTCTGGCTACTGGGAGGGAATCCAGAATGACGAATCCGAACAAGACCAAGGGTGATCGGGCAGAACGCGCAGTGCGTGACTTCCTCCGAGCCAACGGCTTCCCCCACACAGATCGAACGAGGGCGGGCTATACCAGGGACGCTGGCGACCTCCACCCCGCTCCCGGACTCACCATCCAAGTGAAAGACCGCGCCGCGTATGCCTGGCCTGAATGGCTCCGACAGCTGCGCGAGCAGAAGGACGAAGCCCGAGCGGATCACGCGCTCCTCGTCCTCAAACGCCGCGGACTCGGAGACCCCGGGCAATGGCTCGCAGTCATGCCGCTCGAACAGATGTCACAACTACTTCGCGCAGCGGGATATGGAGTGGAAATTGACTCGGTAATGGAAAGTGAATGCAAGTAATACCGAGTGCTACTTGCGTCCGCGCCTGTGACGAAGATCACAGTACCTGTGGATGGTTGTGGATAACCGAAAATTGCCCGTTGCGTCAACGCAACGATCACCAAAACAGGTGGACGACTTGTCTACACCGAACATATGTTCCCACCTGCCGAGAGCCGACATTTTCGCGCAACTTGGTAGACAAGAAACACCGAAAATCGTTGCGTCATAAAAATTCTTGCACCTGTGAATGGCCCGCCAAAGCCACTTGCGCACACGCAAGTGCCAGCGGTTTTACTCGAAGTAGACAGCTAATGTCTTGAAGCGACGGTGAGTGCAGCAACACCCACCGCCGCTCGACCCGGAAACCGAATCCTCGGCGCACATGTCCCAGCAAGGACCGCGCCACGTCATACAGGTAGGCACCCAATGACAACACCAGTGAACCCCACGCCACGCCGATGGGCAAGCAAGAGGGAAGCTGCACAGCACGCCGGCGGCTACACCGAACGAACAATCGATCGCTGGATCAAAGAGAAGCGGTTGCCCTCATACCGAGTGGGTCGAAACATTCGAATCGATCTCTACGAACTTGACCGACTCATCGAGTCGAACGCCGCGTGATCGACCGCAACTGCGAAAGGCCCCTCGAAGCCAACGAGGAGCCTTCACAGGAGACCAACCGACGCCAATCTGCTGGGTCCGTCTCCGATTCTAGCGCAGCAACCCCCGAAAACGCTTGGCAAACAGACCCTTACGCCGATGTACCACACCCCGCCGACAGCCCAGAAGCAGAAGAACGCGACCTCCACGAGATCCAAGTCGCCGGCGAACTGTCAAAGATGCTCGTCCGCGAAGAAGCCCGCATCCGCTTCAACGCCCGCAAGAGCGCCGACACAATCCAGCAGATCCCTCAACCCGTCTCGCTCACCGAGTTCTTAGCCACCCCAGACGAACCCCTCGACTACCGCATTGAAGGACTCTTCCCAGTGGGCGGCCGCATCATGCTCTCGGCGCAGTACAAAGCTGGAAAAACCACCACCGTGGGCAACCTAGTCCGATCACTCGTCGACGGTGACGACTTCCTCGGACGATTCCAAGCGCATCCCGTCCAACGCGTCACACTCATCGACAACGAGTCAGACAACCGCCGACTTCGAAGCTGGTTCCGAGACTTCGCAGTCCAGAACACCCACGCCGTCGCCGTCCAATGCCTACGAGGCGCCGTCGGAACATTCAACATCCTCGACGCCGATGTGCGCACACGGTGGGCTGAAATCCTGAGAGGCACCGACTTCCTCATCCTCGATGTCCTTCGACCCGTACTCGACGCCCTAGGGCTCGACGAGAACCACGACGCTGGACGGTTTCTCGTTGCCTTCGACGCGCTCCTCAAAGAAGCCGGCATCGCTGAAGCCGCAGTCATCCACCACATGGGGCACAGTGGCGAACGCTCACGAGGCGACTCACGCCTCCAAGACTGGCCGGACGCAATCTGGAAGATCGTCAGGCAGCAGTCAGACGACCCGACTTCGCCGCGCTTCTTCTCCGCATTCGGTCGAGATGTCAACGTCTCTGAAGGCTCCCTGACCTTCGACGAACAGACTCGGCACCTCACCTACATGTCCGGCGACACCCGAAAGAACGCGGCAGCAAGCGCGGCAGTACTCAGCGCGACACCCGATGTCATCAGATTCCTCACCATCTCACCCGGATCCAGCAGGAACACGATCGTCGATGCCCTAACCAAAGACCCAGGCCACCCCCAAAAGGTCACGAGAGAAGCCATCAAAGCCTGCATCGACGCGGGCGAGGTCACATTCACGCCAGGCCCGCGCAACTCACATATGCACTTCGTCGCTCCACCACAGCCTTCGCCACTAGGAGAAAACGATGACCTCGAACACGCGTCATGAACATCACTGGGTGACCATCAATGTGACCCCACTACCTCCGGGTTGGGTCAACGTCTTCTGCTACAACGACCCCGAGCGCATCAAGACCTCACCTTGCCCAGCGCTCCTAACTCAAGAGCTCCGCTCCAAATCGAGGTTCGAACTTCGTAGCACCATCAGCGGAGAAACAATAGAGGAAGAGCACGTGACCAAGTGCTACCCACCGTTCGCCACCCGCGTTGTTGCCGCAGAGATGTTCGACGGCGAACTAGACCCCGCACCCGAAGTAGCCAGGTGGGGCCACCACGCCGCGTTCAGCGGCACCGAATACAAGCCCACTGACCTCGAAGAGCTTTAGCAAGCGTCGTCGCGCCAAGCCCCGTTGATGTAACTCCACGTCCCCGGCGTCATCTTCCCCTTGCCGTCATGAGACTTCACGACAACCGTCGCGACCGAATCACTGTTCATCGTGATCAAGTACTGCTCAGGTCCACTGAAATCTCGATCGGCATACCCAGCGTCGAGCGATGCGACGAACTCATCCACCGGGTACTTAACCTGGCAACGAGGAGAGCTGAACTCATACACGCCGGCCCAGTCCGCCCGCTGAATATGGGTGTACTGCTCAGCCAGAGTCGCCTCCAAGCCCGCCTGCGACTGATCCCCAGGCGCCGCCTCACGCTCCACCACAGCCCCACCGACATCCAACGGTGGGGCTGTCTGCGTTGAAGAGACTGCACCCTCCCTCGTCGTCTCCCCCTTGCCGCAACCAACGAGAGCCAGCACCGCAACACCACACACCAACACACCCGAGACAGTCCGATTCATCAGCAATACATACCAGACCAATCGGACTGGAACCCCCACATCCACCCCACCGAGTCAGTGGGTCACGAGTGGGTCAGCACTGAGTTAGACCCAGTACTGAGTCAGTGGGTCAGTGGGTATTAGTACAACCCACTGACCAACTCACTCACCCAGGCGAAACAGCACACCCAAGAACCACACACCCTTAACTCACTCAACCCCCAACTACTTGCAACCATGCAACTAATCCAGAGACAACCAAGCCCCCTCGAAGAACAGATAGGCGCGCTCGCCGGTCTGTCGCTCTCGGCCGGCGGTTCTGTTGGAACGATGCGCACACGCGTGCGACTGGTCCGCAGTCAGTCCGCAACGATGCCACCGAGAACCACGGTTGACTCACTTCACTCACAGACAAAAGCTCAGCGAGAGAAGGGATTC
Source organism: Rhodococcus sp. MEB032 (assembly GCF_030208925.1). NCBI lineage: Bacteria > Bacillati > Actinomycetota > Actinomycetes > Mycobacteriales > Nocardiaceae > Rhodococcus > Rhodococcus sp. MEB032. Next base: position 30,649 of record NZ_JARVSY010000050.1, on the reverse strand, counting down.
CTTCGAGTCCATCTCGCTGAGCTTTGTCGAGTAATTCCAGGTAACTTCGTTCGGGACGAAGAGGTCGTGGGTTCAAATCCCGCCACCCCGACAGTGAAGAACAGAAATCGAGGCCCTTCCGCTTACGCGGGAGGGCCTCGATTTCGTTGACGATAAGGTGAAGCCGTGGCATCCGAACCAGACTTCGCGCACAACGACATGGCGAGCCGTAGCCGACGTGAGAAAGCTGTCGGTCTTGCCAAGTTCGCCTGGGATCGCGATATCAGTAGTGCAGAGTTGCTCGACATGCCCGACGATCGGCTGCGCAAGCTTGCGCGGGCGGCGGGCGCCAATCCGCCGAGCACGCGGGAGACCTGGACGATCGCGGCCGGACTGCTCGACGAGAAAGCCGTGTGGGCAGCAGCCAACCCAGACCGTCCCGAAGCTCGGCGTGAGCATCCGGACGAGAAGATCATGTGGGTGAAGAAGCCGATCGAGCCCTGGCTGTGACAGCCGAATTGAGTGCAGCTGTGACAGCCGAATTCAGCGCAGGTGTGACAGCCGAATTGAGTGCAGCTGTGACAGCCGAATTCAGCGGAGCTGTGAAGCGGTGATCGGGCAGGTCGATGAAGTAGTTGTGGATTGCTCCGCACCAGCCCAGTTGGCGACCTTCTGGGCCGGAATCCTCGGTGGGCAGCCGGTGGAGCGGAGCGCGGAGTGGGCGTTTGTCGACCCTCCAGGATGGACTCGCCTCGCCTTCCAACGTGTACCGGAATCCAAGCTGACGAAGAATCGTCTACACATCGACGTCAGTGTGGATGACGTCGTCGCTGCGACCGACGCTGCCGAGCGCCTCGGCGCAACTCGGGTCGGCACTGTCCAGCAGGACCCGGCCGGCACCTTTCAGGTGCTGCTGGATCCCGAGGGAAACGAGTGGTGCGTCGTCCGAAGTGCCGGGAGGTGATTTACGCTCCCGCTACGGTTTCGCGAGCCCAACGGTAGTCGGCCTTACCGCTGGGCGAGCGGAGGATGGTTGGTACGAGCACGATCGAGCGGGGGATCTTGTACCCGGCGACGTGGGTGCGGCAATGCTCCGACAATGATTCCGTCGCAACATCTTCGAATCCCGGTCGAACCTGCACCACCGCGGCGACCTTCTCGCCGAATCGTGCGTCGGGCGCGCCCGCTACCAAGGCGTCGAAAACTGCCGGGTGAGTTTTGAGTGCCTGCTCCACTTCTTCGGGGTAGACCTTCTCGCCGCCGGAGTTGATGCACATCGAACCGCGCCCGAGCAGCACGATGGTTCCGTCGGCTTCCATCGTGCCCATGTCCCCGAGTACCGCCAGACGAACCCCGTCGACGATAGGAAAAGTTGCAGCAGTCTTGGCCGGGTCGCCGAAGTAGGCAACGGGAACATGGCCGGCCCGGGCGATGAAACCGACTGTGTCCGAGCCTGGTTCGATGCGACGGAATTCGTCGTCGACAAGAATCATGTTGGGGTTGGATCGAATTCGCTTGGAACCGTCCTCACCGAATTCGACGACGCCGTCGTTGCCGGATTCCGAAGCACCGAATGCATCCTTGATCACCAACCCCGGTAGTCGGGTTGTCAGTTCTGCCTTCAGGTTCGGCGAGAACAATGCGCCACCAGACCCGATCAGTTGGAGAGTCGAAAGGTCGTAGCGCCCTTCGCTTGCGGCGATGGCGTCGGCGATCGGTCGAGCAATCGCGTCGCCGACGACGGTGATTCCGGTGATCTTCTCGGCCTCGACCAGTCGCAACACTTCCATCGGATCGAAGCTGCGGGTCAGCACTCGGGGCGCTCCCATGAGGAATGCCGTGAGCAGTGGATAGATTGCGGCTCCATGCATGAGCGGCGGGATGAGTAGCAGCACAGTTGGATTGGTGTTCGCTACAGCTGCATCCACAACCTCTTCGAGGCTACGACGCGGCGGCCCGCTGAGGTTCGCTCCGGACAGGGCGGCAAAGAAGAAGTCCTCGTGCCGCCACACCACACCCTTGGGCATTCCGGTTGTGCCGCCGGTGTAGATGATGAAATGGTCGTCGTTGCTGCGAGGGCCGAAGTCGCGGGTATCAGTCTGCGCGGCAAGGGCGTTCTCGTAGTCTTCGCCGACGATCAGCACGTGGGTGATCTCCGGACACTGCGGAACCACGGCCAATGCCGTCGGCGCGAATTCCTCTTCGACCAGCAGTGCCACCATTTGAGAGTTGGTGTAGATGTACAGGAGTTCTGCATCGGTATAGCGGAAGTTGACGTTGATCGGTACCGCTCTGATCTTCAAGCAAGCCAGGAGCGCTTCGACGTACTCGACGCAGTTACGCATGTGAATACCGACGTGCTGCCCAGGCTCGACGCCCACCGACTGCAGGTGATGAGCGAGTCGGTTCGATCGCAGTTCGAGTTCGGCGTAGCTCAATCGCACGTCTTCCAGAATCAAGGGAACTCGATCGGGGATCGCATCGGCAACGGCCTCGAACAGATCGGCAATGTTCAGGGTCATCGAAAATCCTCACTACACGCGTCTTCGCTTACCAGTACAGGTCTTTCGCGAAGCTAACACGTTGGTCGCACCCTGTAGTCCGAATTGCGTAGCGGTCCCGCTGAGCGAGACCTGACGCGCCGCTCACCTGGCGTCAACGGTGCGGATACCTCCCTGACCAAGCCCGATAGCCGAAAGGTAGGGTAGCCTAATGCACTCACGCACCACTCTCCGGAGCCGCACGTCGGTCCGGGTCGCCATGGTTGCCTTGGCGACTGTTTTTGCCGCTACGGCCTGCGGCTCTTCCGACGCCGGCGGCAACGCAAACGGCAACACCGATGTCGCGACCGGCGGCAAGCTGTTCAGCACCGCCGACACGGAAACCGCGAAGCTCGGCAGCGATGCCGCGCCAGGCGAGTTCCCTCGCACCATCACCCATGCCCTGGGCGAGACCACCCTCGAGGCCAAGCCGACCCGCGTCGTCGTCCTCGACAGCGGTGAACTCGACGAGGTTCTCTCGCTCGGGATCACCCCGGTCGGCATCGCCAGCCCGGAAAGCGCCGCCGGTCAGCCGTCGTACCTGGCGGACAAGTTGGTCGGTGTCCCCGATGTCGGCACGACCAACAACCTCAACCTCGAGGCGATCACCGCACTGCAGCCCGATCTGATCCTCGGCAGCAAGCTGCGCCAGGACAAGCTTTACCCGCAACTCGCGGCAATCGCTCCGACGGTCTTCAGCATCCGCCCCGGCTTTCCGTGGAAGGAGAACTTCCTCCTTGCCGGTGACGCACTCGGCGAGGAGACCAAGGCTGAGCAGGTTCTCAACGACTACCAAGAGCACGCCGACAAGGTACGTGAGTCGATCGACGGCTCCCCGACCGTTTCACTGGTTCGTTTCATGTCCGGGAAGCTGCGCCTGTACGGCAATCTGTCGTTCATCGGCGTCATCTTGAAGGACGTCGGCCTGCCCCGCCCGGCGATCCAGGACATCGACGAACTGGCCGTCGAGGTCAGCCCCGAAACGATCACCGAGGCGGAGGGTGACCGAATCTTCTACTCCAGCTACGGAAATCCCGCCGACACGGGCCAGACCACGGTTGTTGCCGGACCGCTGTGGGCCAGCATGGACGCAGTCAAGGAAGGACGCGCCACCGAGGTGAGCGACGAGACCTGGTTCCTGGGCCTCGGCCCGACAGGTGCCGGCCTGGTTCTCGACGACCTGCAGGCCAAGCTCGGCAAGTAGCCGTCACCGGCGCAAAGAACGCCGCCCGACTCTCCGGAGTCGAGCGGCGTTCTTTGTTCAGCGGTTGTCCTGCTCGAGGTGTTCGTTCATCGTCGAGTGAAGGTCGACGAGAAATTCCTCGAATCGACTGAGCAGTTCGGGCGGGTACTTCGCCATCATGGCGTCGAGTCGCACGGCAAGGGGCCCGAAGAACTCGTCCGCCAGGTCCTGCACATGCGCACTGCTGTGCAGCGTGACCACTCGCCGGTCGGCATTCTCTCGGGTCCGGACGATATGTCCCGCCTTCTCCAGGCGGTTGAGCAACGCGGTGGTTGCACCCGACGTCAGCGAGATCCGCTCTCCGAGGCGGGCGGGTGAGAGCGGCGTCCCCTTCTCCTCGGCAGCGGTGATTTCCATCAAGGCAGTCGCGTCGGTGGAATGCAGGCCGAGCCACGACGCGAATCGATGGCTGAATTCGGTGAACGTGCCACCGTACGCGCGGAATTCGTCCATCAGCCGCTCCCGCTCCACGGAGATGTCGCGCGGTGCCTCCACCTCGGTGATCCCACCTTTCCTGTGCCAGACGGCGGCCGGTCGAACCCAGCGCGCACGTTGACAACTTACCGCCTCAAATATACCTTCATAATAAAGTTACTTCACAATGGAGGTTTATTCGTGAACATCTCACCCACCACCCGCAAGTGGTTGGGCCTGATCGCCATTGCACTCGGCGTGGCACTGATCGTCGTCGACACCACGATCGTCAACGTCATAGTTCCCTCGATCATCGAAGATCTCGGGATCAATTCCGTTCAGGCTCAATGGATCCAAGAGTCCTACGCAATCGTGTTCGCGGCACTCCTGCTTCTGGTCGGCAGAGTTGCCGACCTGGTCGGCGCCCGTCGTATCTTCATCGCCGGTGTCGTCGTGTTCGGCGCAACGAGCCTGCTGGCCGGACTGGCGCCGAACGGCGGTCTGCTCATCCTGGCGCGCTTCCTGCAGGGCGCCGGCGCGGCCATGATCCTGCCCACGTCACTGTCGCTTCTGAACGCGATGTTCACCGGAAAGGCGCGCGGCCAGGCCTTCGCGGTCTGGGGCTCCACCATCGGCGCTGCATCCGCCCTCGGCCCATTGCTCGGCGGCTGGCTTGCCGAACATGCCTCATGGCGTTGGGCATTCGGGATCAACATTCCGCTTGCTGCGCTCATTCTGATCGGCGCAGTGCTGTTCATCGCGCCCTCACCCCGCACCGCTGGGCGCATCGACGCCACCGGAGCAACACTGTCCATCGCCGGGCTCGGCCTGCTGGCCTTCGGCCTCGTCGAGGGACGAACGTACGGGTGGCTGACCACGAAGGAACCCTTCGATCTGTTCGGTCTTTCATGGTCCAGCGGACCGTCGCCGGTTCTGGTGGCGCTGGTTCTCGCCGTTCTGTCGCTCGGTGCGTTCGCCTACCGTCAAACCATGCTCACCCGCAGCGCCGATCCGTCGCGGGCACTGATGGACGTACGGTTGTTCTCCATCTCGTCGTTCCGCAACGGCAACATCGCGACGCTGATCATCGGACTCGGCGAGTTCGGAATCGTTGCGGTGCTTCCTCTCTGGCTCCAGTTCACGCTCGGATACAGCGCCCTCCAGGCAGGGCTCGCGCTGGTTCCCATTGCCATCGGCAGCTTTGTCGCCAGTGGTGCGAGCTTCGGGCTGGCATCGAAGGTCTCGCCGTTGGGCTTGGTCCGTATCGGCCTGGCTCTCGAAGCGCTCGGTCTCGCCGGCCTCGGATTCATCGCTGCGACAGACAGCCCCTGGTGGACTATCGCCGCAGTGCTGTTCTTCTACGGAATCGGCGTCGGTTTTGCGACTGCCCAGGTGACCAACGTCGTGCTCGAGGAGATTCCCGAGCAGAGCGCCGGTCAAGGCTCCGGCATTCAGAGCGCGTTCCGCCAACTCGGATCCGCACTGGGCATCGCTGTCCTCACCACGGTCTTCTTCAGCACTCTCAATTCGACGCTGAACAACGACCTCACCGGATCCGGTGTCGACCAAGCTCAGGCTGATCAGTTGACGCGGGCAGTCACCGACAGCGCAGGCGCCGCCATCGACTCGCTGGCCGGTTTACCGAACACTGCCTTCGTCGCCGACGCTGCCCAATCTGCGATGACTCACGGCATCACACTCGGCGGATACCTTGCGGCCGGATTTGTCGTGGTGGGCCTGATCGCCACGGCGCTCATCCCGAACAAGCCTGCCCCGTCAAACGAGGAGGAAACGAAAGCAGCAGCCGACGTCGCCTGACGGTCGGATCGGTGCAGTACGGTGCCGGTATGCGATTGCCCTGGTCACGGTCAGCACAGTCACGGTCAGCACAGTCACGGTCAGCACAGTCACGGTCATCACAGTCACGGTCTGCACAGTCACGGTCAGCACCGGTGCTCAGTGAGGCCGACATCGTCGCCGTACGTGAGCAAGCACGCGAACTGGTAGTCCCAGGTTTCGCGACGTTCGACGAAATCTGCGAAGCCGCCCGAGACTGTGTCGAGGGCGGCTTCGAGAACGACGAACTCGGCAGTCAGATCGACGCAGTAGTGCGTGAGGTCTGGGACCACAGACTCGAGGAGCAGACCCAGTGGACGGCTCCCGGAGACTTCGAGCGCCTCTCCGCAGCCTTCGCCGAACTCGAACGCAACGGCATCGTGGCCCGGATGAACTTCACCTGCTGCATGCAGTGCGGCACTACCGAAATCGACGACGAACGCACGCCGTCCGAACCCGACCAGAACGGGTATCCCTTTGCTCAGTGGGCGTACACGTTCTTCCACATGCAAGATGCGGAGCGTCTCGGCGACGAGCCGTCCGATCTCTACTTGTCCTACAGTGCGTTTCGTCCGGCCCACGATCTCGATCCCGCGCTGGTCGCCGCTGCCTTCGGCGGCGACGAAACCGCCAAGGCACACATGATCGCGCACACCGATCAGACCGTCGGGCGCCAGGTAGCCGACGCACTCCGAACTCAGGGGCTGAGCGTCGATTGGAACGGTGACAACAATCAGCGTATCCGTGTCACCGACGTATGTTGGCGCAAACCGCTTCCGCAGTAGGAGATTCAGCTGGGTGGCAATACGCGGTCGAGGAACGTATTGCTGAAGACGCGGTGTGGGTCGTGTTCGTCGAGAGTGGCGAGAGCGAAGTCCCAATTCCCGTCGCCACCGGCACGGAAGGTGGCAGGCACTGTGCTGGTGAGGAATTCGTCGTCCTGGTACGCCGCCTGATCGGTGAATGCCCACCCCTTGGACCACTCCGGACGGAAGGTCGCGTAATCGCCGGAGTAGTTCGCGACCATCCACCGTTCCATTTCGCGAAGGAAGGCAGGCAATCCCGCGGTGCCGGGAATCGAGACCACGTTCATCCAGATCGCTGTGTCCCAGTCCTGACGATCCGCCCGCGGCCGCACCGCTGACAGGTCCGGCACTCCGGCGCTGTCGACCAACACCTCGCCGTCATCGTCGACACCGCAGAGACGCACTTCGAACGGCATGTTGACGGGATACTGCCCCAGCGACGCGTAGTGCGTCATTCGTTCGTTCAGCCAACTCGTCATCTCGTGGACGACTCGGCCGATGTTGGACCGCTTGGTGATCACGGCTCCGCCCCCGGCTACGACGCGCAAGGTCGTGTGCCGGAGGTAGAACAGAACGTCTTTCGACCAACCCCAGAGATCGTCGGTGTCAGTCAGCACCAATCCTGCTGCTACAGCGCCGAACTGAGAGGCGCCGAACAGCGGCGTCGCAGCTTGGAGACCCTGTGCCACCATCCCCAACGGGGTGGTGACTTCTTCGGGAATCGCGTCGGAGAAGAAGTAGTTGTACGGCCCGCTCACCTCTCGGGACTCCGGCGGTTTGACCGGGGTCGGTGTCCAGACCTTGAGCCACGGTGTTTGCGTGAACGGGAACCAGATTGCTTCCACCCGTCCGGATTTCTCGACGAAACTCTCGTAGGTACGCCCTGGCGACCCGGGAGCAGCAAAGAGTTCTTGCCACGGAATGTCGGTGAAACTCTGGCACCGCAGCCGATAATTCTCCCCGGCTTGCAGCGTCACGGAGGTGACGAAGGTTCGACCCAGATGGGCCAGGAAGGCGGTGCTCTCGACGTCCGATCGGTGAAATGTCTTCAGTGCGTACCGATTGATGCCTTCCTCCCACGCCACCACCGTGATCTCGGTGATCAGGTTGCTCAGCGAACCATACGATTGACCAGGGGTGATCGTCTCCCCCACAGCCGGATAGGTTGCCCCGTGAGCACCGATCGCCAGCGCGCCGGCGATGGACAGCTCACCGATCGCCGGAGAGTTGGCCCAGCCGAGCCCTTCTCGCTCGAGCGCTGTCAGAATCGCTTCGATACTGGCGCCGGCGCCCGCCGTGACCGTTGCGGGCGTGCCGTGCTGCACCACAACCGAATTCAGTTTGGCCATCGTATCGACCAGCAGAACTCGATCCGAAGGCGCGCCGGGCACCACCGTCAACGGACTCCACCCGTGCATCGTTCCCTTCGCACGCACTGTGTACCCGTTGTCGAACGCCCAGTTGGCGAGGGTGACGACGTCATCGCTGTGACGTGCCGTGGCCGTCCACACGCTGTCGAGCATGATTTCTCGCGACCAGTTCGCGTACGCCTGCTGTGACAACGGAATGTCCGACGGAAATCCGGGCGGTGGCGCGATGGTCGATGCCGAACCCCAGGGAACTGCTCCAGCCGGCGCCCAGGAAATGCCCGCGAGAGCAGCTGCGCCGGCACTCGCTGCGAGAAATCCGCGCCGGCTCACACCGTCTTCGCTCGAGCTGTGCTCTGCCATGCGCTCTGCTTGATGCACCACTGCTCACTCCGTCAGCCGACTCGGTTCATGTCAGGGACGAACGTAGAACAAATATGATTACGATGCCAGTGGTTCCGTAATAAAAGTTTTCCGAAGCTCACTGCACCATCGGAGCGAAGACCGCGTAGATCGCTTCCGGGGCACCGTCGAACGCACTGATGATCAACCAGGCAGTCAGAACCGTCAACGCCGGCCCGATCAGGATCTTCTCGAGGTTCCCACCTGCACGGATGGACAGGAATGACGGCAGCCGTTGTTCCCACCATCGTTTGCCGCCGAGCGGAATCAGGGGCGCGAGAAACGGCACCCCTTCCTTAGTGATCGCATCGCCGAGACAGTGCGTGGCGCAGCCCAAGGCCACCGCAACACCTAGCCCCGTGGATCCAGCCTCACTCGGATACCACTGCCAGGTGAGGGCAGAGAGCACCAACGCAACGGCGGAGACCGCGAGCCAACCCTTCTCCTTGGCCAATTCACCCGCCAATCCACGGATGGCCAACCCGAGGCAGAAGAACAGGGTGATGATGATGGCTGGCTTCCCGAACTGAACAACCAGCGCCGAGACCCCGGCACCCAACCCGGCGGCGAACAGCGCGGTGTGCGTGAGCGTCCGATGCCCACCACGACGCTTGCCGTCCTTCTTGCCTTTGGTGATGCGGTAGAAGGTCACCGAAATTGCGTCGATGCCTTTGGCCAGAGCCTTGCTGAGCGGACCGAATGATCGCGAAACCGTCGACTGACCGGTATCGAGGTCGGGAAGCAAGGCGGCTCCGGCACACACTCCGGCAAAGGTCAAAGTTTCCGCAGTGGATGTGGGCCCTCCCCAGTCGAGAGGCAACAACTCCGCAACCACCAACCCCACAGCAGCACCGGACATCGCGTGGGTGGGGCCCATGACCATGAAACACAACACCTTTCGAAACGCGCCCCGCATCAGGCCGTACCGCACCCTCTGCAAGACACCACACACATGACGCCGTCGGCGACGGCCCCGGCATGCTCGCCGAGACCGCCCCGAACGTAGCAAGTGCTACCGACAGGCTTGACCAACCTCCAGACCCAGTTGAGTACGGCCGTACCGTTCCAGGTCAAAGCGGTTCATGCGGAGCTTTTTTCGCTCGTCAGCCCGTGGCAACCGTGCATGACAGGGCAACGCCCTCCTCCAGCGGAGCGACGCCTGCCATGTCGAGCACCTCTGCCGGAACACCTTCGGTCGTCGGAGCCCACTCGACGGTCGGCAACGCCGGCACCCCTTCACGCGCAACGAATGTCGCAGCTTCGCTCGGCACTTCGATAGTGACTGCGGCCGTACCGGCCTCCTCCGCGCGCACGACCTTCCCCTCGTCGATGAGCTTCTGCAGCTCCTCGTCGGAAATCGGCGCCGCGACACCACACGCTACTTCGGGAGCCACACCCAACTCGGACGGAGCGGTCGCGATCGACCGCACCGCCACCGGTGACCCGTCGGAAATCGGATTGGAAGCCCAGGCGATTCCCGGCGCCACTGCCATACCGAGGACCGCCACGGACGCCACCACCACACCGGTACGGCGGGCCCGCTTGCCGTTCACTTTCAATCGCGTCATCGTAGTTCTCCTTGATCGAACGTTCTCGAGTTCTCGGCGCGGTCGCATCCGAGAAACCCGAGGTTATGAAGCCAACACTGCAGATCTGTTGTCGGTTTCTTAGGAGTTGATGAGAATGCGACGGCCCTCGCTCCGAGCGAGGCCCCAGGCCTTGATCCGATGGCACCATGGCTGGGGTGAGTACACGCGAGCGCATCCTGATCGTTGACGACGACGCGAAGGTTCTGAATTCGCTCGAACGTGGACTCCGATTGTCGGGCTTCGACACGGCAACTGCCGTCGACGGACGATCGGCCTTGTCATCGGTGAACAAGCAATGCCCGGCCGCGCTCGTTCTCGACGTCAACATGCCCGGCCTCGACGGCGTCGGGGTGGTGACCGCCCTGCGCGCGATCGGCAACGAGGTTCCGATCTGCGTGCTCAGCGCCCGAAGTTCCGTGGGTGATCGCATCGCGGGGCTGGAGGCGGGCGCCGACGACTACCTCACCAAGCCCTTCGAGTTGGCCGAGCTCGTCGCCAGACTCCGCGCATTGCTTCGACGCACGACGCGAGCCACCCCGTCGGTCGACCATCCGATCACGGTGGGACCGCTGACGGTCGATCTCCGTGGCCATCGAGCGCACATCGACGGTAGACGAATCGAACTCACCAAAAGAGAATTCGACCTGTTGTCGGTACTCGCCGAGCACGCCGGTGTCGTACTCAGTCGCGCACAACTCCTGCGACTCGTCTGGGGTTACGACTTCGCTGCCGACACCAATGTCGTCGACGTCTTTGTCACCTATCTACGCAAGAAACTCGAAGTCGACGGGACTCCCCGCGTGATCCACACAGTGCGTGGGGTGGGCTTCGTCCTGAGGGCCGAACGATGAAGCGGCCGCTGTCACTTCAGACTCGCGTAGCCATCGCCTCGGGCCTGGCCGCCGGAATCGTGATTGCCGCGATCGGAATTGCGTTCGCGGTCTTTCTGCGTGTCAACGGATCCGAACAACTCGAACGCACTCTCGATTCCGTCACCCTGGGCGTCGCGGCGAGTGCGCCGAGCCCGCTATTCATCGAAACACCAACTGCAACAACAGAACCATCCGTGGTCAGCCCCGGATTCAACGCCGCGACCGTCAGCGCCTTGGCTACCACCGATGTTCGCAGTCGTGATGTTCTGGTGCCCGGCGACAGCGGCGCCGCACTGGCCGTCAGCATCCCCGAAGACCCACTGACCCAGGCAATCCGTGAGCAGCAGTTCCAAGTGGCCGCTGCAGCAGTGGTCGCCATCCTTGCCGCGGCCGGGCTCGGTTGGTTCCTCACCGGCCGAGCCGTCCGGCCACTACAGCAATTGACCGAGACCACCAGTTCGATCGGCAACAACCTCGACGTCGACGGACTCTCGCGCCGGGCACCGTCGGTACGTGGAACGCGAGAAGCCGAAGAACTGTCGGAGGCAATCCACAGCATGCTCAGTCGCATCGAAAGCGATCGAAGCCGCACCGAGGAGGCGTTGGAGTCGGCACGCGATTTCGCTCGCGTCTCCGCCCACGAACTGCGCACACCTCTCACGTCGATGCGTACCGATCTCGAAGTTCTCGCAACACTCGATCTCACGGAAAGCCAACGGCGCGAACTGTCCGGCGAATTGTTGGAAGCGCAGCGCCAGATCGAGCGCACCCTGACCGACCTCGAGACTCTAGCCCTGGGTGACGTGGCCGATCCCGAGGATTGTGCCGACGTCGATCTCGTGGAGGTTGCCGATCGCGCCGTTGCTGACGCAGGCCGTCTGCACCCGCAGGTCGACGTTCGTTTGAAAGCACCGGAAGAACTTTCGGTTCAGGCCTTTCCCGCGGGTATCCGTCTGGTGCTGACCAACGCCGTCACCAATTCCGTTCGGCACGGCAATGCCGACGAAGTCGAGATCACCGTCCGATCAGGGGCTGCGACGGGTTCGGCGACGGTTTTCGTCGACGACAACGGCACCGTGATCGCGCCTTCGGAACGCGAAGCGATGTTCGAGAGATTCGTTCGTGGTACCGGTGCGGGCGACGCCGGAAGCGGTTTGGGACTGGCCCTCGTCGCGCAGCAGGCGAGGCTGCACGGCGGTAGCGCGCGACTCGACAAGAGCCCACTCGGCGGAACTCGATTGATCTTCTCGATCAACCCAATTCGACGTGCAGAGCCTCGAGCAGCGGCTTGGCCGCCTCGTCGAAGAATCGGTCTTGGGTATCTCCACCGATCTGTACCAGTGCCACATCGGTGAATCCGGCGTCGGTGTATGCCTTGACCGCTTCGACGATCACATCGAGATCGGGACCACACGGAATGCTTTCAGCTACATCCTCTTTGCGCACGAACTGAGTCGCACCCGAGAAGCTCGCCGGCGTCGGCAGTTCGGAGTTCACGGACCACCCTCCGCCGAACCACCGGAACTGCTGATGAGCTCGTGCAATTGCCGTGTCGCGATCAGGGTCCCACGAGATCGGAATCTGACCGATGGTCCGGCCTGCGGGAGCCAATCCGTATGCTCGGCCGTGCACATGCTTCCACAAGTGCACTAGCTCCGAATCCGGTTGCACGGCAATCAGATCGTCGGCCATCGGACCGAAACGCTCGACGGACTTGTCTCCGGACATGGCCAGCGCCAGCGGAACCGGGTTCTCGGGGAGATCCCAGATCCTGGCGGACTGGACGTCGAAGTACTCCCCCTTCCAGCTCACCAGATCTCCGGCGAGCAGTGCGCGAATGATGCTCACCGCCTCCTGCAGCATGTCCTGGCGGGTGTCGATGGACGGCCAACCCTCGCCGACCACATGCTCGTTCAGGCTCTCGCCACTTCCCAATCCCAGGGTGAAGCGTCCGTCCGCGAGGATCTGGATCGTCGCAGCTTTCTGAGCGACGACGGCGGGGTGGTACCTCACGGTCGGACAAGTCACGTACGTCATCAAACCGACTCGCTCGGTGGCGTGGGCGACTGCCCCCAGCACCGACCAGGCGTAGGGTGCATGCCCCTGCTCGGTCAGCCACGGCGAGTAGTGATCACTCATCACTTCGAAGTCGAAGCCGACTTCTTCGGCCCGAACTGCATGGCGAACCAGTTCTTTCGGACCTGCCTGCTCCGTCATCAAGGTGTAGCCGAATCGTGCCATCACTGATCAACTCCCGGTATCTAGGCCTGAAACGAGTTCGGAAATCACACTGCCGTCGAGGTGGTCGAGGAGGTCGCGGGCGTCGTCGTACACGGCAGCCGCACCCGCACCTTCGAGTTCGTCGGTCGACATGCCGCCGCTGCGCACTCCCACAGCCACAACGCCCGCCCATGTCGCCGCCTTCATGTCCCAGACGGCATCCCCGACCATGACCGCATCGCCCGCGTCGACACCTGCCTTCGCGAGCGCGACCTCGATCAGGTCCGGATCAGGTTTGGCCTCGTCGACGGATTCCGAAGAGGTGGCGGCGTAGATCATTTCGTCGATGTCGAGCGTCCGGCGTAGCAACTTCAGTTCGTCGTCCGGCGCCGAGGTAGCGAGCACCACGTGCAGTCCGAGCGAGTGAACTCGGCGGATCAACTCGCGCGCTCCCGGCAGTACTCGGAGACGGTCGGCCGACTGCCGGTAGTACGTGGTGTGAAGTTCTTTGGCTCGCGGTCCGCACCCGTCGATGTCTTCGCCGAGCAAGGACTCCAGTAGTTGGTCTCCGTCCATGCCGATGCTGCGGTGTACCCGCCACGCGTCGACCGGGCGACCTACCTCGAAGAAAGCTCGCGACCACGCTTCTACGTGCAGATAGTTGGAATCGACGAGCGTTCCGTCGATGTCGAAGAGAACCGCACCTATTGCCATGGGAATTGACTGCCCAACACCTCGGTTCGCGAAACTTGTGCCCCGAGCATTCTCAGCTCGAGAAGCGGATCATGGAGAGTGCGAACAGCAGAAGTGAACGTCGAACAGGGGTGTCGTCATGGAGTCAGTCGTTGTATTCCTTCTCGCATGCTTCGTCTATTGGTTTGCGCTTCTGTAGTTGGGTAGACGGAAACGGACCGCTGCCGGGAAGTGATTTCCCTTGCAGCGGTCCGCATTCGGTAGACCTAAGCGATGCTCATGTCAGCGGGTCACTGACCTGCGCGTACACCTTCTTCGACGCGCTTGCCCAAATCTGCGTCGACGTTCTTCCAGTACTCGAAGACACGCAACAGAACTTCCTCACTGACGCCGGCAAGGGCGTGGCCGACGATGTTGCTCACCAGGCGCTCACGAGCTGCGTCGTCGAGAATTTCACGGACCAGCGTTCCGGCCTGCGTGAAGTCGCCGTCCTCGGCGTGCTCGATGTATCCGGCGCGCACTGCTTTGCCGTCGAACGCCCACAGTCCTTCGTCACCGGCAACCGACGGATCGGCATGCGGTCCGCCGTACGAGTTCGGTGCGTACACCGGCGTCGACGGGGAATTGAAGCTGTAACGCATGGCGCCCTCCTTGGAGTAGGAGTTCACCTCGTTCTTCGGGGCATTGACCGGCAGGTCGGCGTAGTTGGTGCCGATGCGGTAACGATGTGCGTCGGCGTAGGAGAAGACGCGGCCGAGAAGCATCTTGTCCGGGCTGAATCCGATGCCGGGCACCACGTTCGACGGCTCGAACGAAGCCTGCTCGATCTGCGCGAAGAAGTTCTCCGGGTTGCGGTTCAGCGTCCACTTGCCGACCTCGATCAGTGGGTAGTCCTTCTGGGACCAGACCTTGGTGAGGTCGAACGGGTTGAAGCGGTAGCCTTCGGCCTCGTCGACCGGCATGATCTGAACCTTGAGTGTCCAGCTCGGGAAATTACCGGCCTCGATGGCGTTGTACAGATCCGCGCGGTGGTAGTCGGGATCGCTACCGGCGAGGCTGTCTGCTTCGGCCTGCGTCAGGAACTCGATGCCCTGATCGGTCTTGAAGTGGTACTTCACCCAGAAGCGTTCACCCGCAGCGTTGACCCACTGGTAGGTGTGCGATCCGAAGCCGTCCATGTTGCGCCAGGTCTTCGGGATACCGCGGTCACCCATCAGCCAGGTCACCTGGTGAGCGGTCTCGGGACGCAGAGTCCAGAAGTCCCACTGCATGTCGTGGTCACGAAGACCGGAGCCGGGCAGTCGCTTCTGCGAACGAATGAAGTCGGGGAACTTGATGGCGTCCTTGATGAAGAACACCGGGGTGTTGTTGCCGACGAGGTCGTAGTTTCCCTCTTCGGTGTAGAACTTCATCGCAAAACCGCGCGGATCGCGCCAGGTGTCCGGGCTGCCCTGCTCACCGGCGACGGTGGAGAAGCGGACGAGGGACTCGGTCTTCTTACCCGGCTGCAGGAACGCGGCCTTGGTGTACTTGCTGACGTCGTGTGTGATGACGAGTTCACCGAAAGCGCCGCCGCCCTTGGCGTGGACGATGCGCTCCGGGACACGCTCGCGGTTGAACTGCGCGAGCTTCTCGATCAGGTAGTGGTCGTGAAGGAGCACCGGCCCCTGAATACCCGCGGTCAGCGATTCGTCATCACTTGCGACCGCGATACCGAAATTGTTGGTGGTGGGCTTGGTCATGGCGAAGCCTCCTAGCGTTGTGGGCTGGGCGTCAGAGGAGCGGGGCTGCATCCGAGTCGAACGCATGGGCTGCATGCGAGGTGGCTGACTCGGAGGTTCTGGACGCATCAATTCGATTCTGCGAGACCGCGTCCGACTCGGTGTCGGATTCGGCAGAATTCTTCAGGCAATCTTCGCAACGGCCCCAGAACACGACCTCGGCTTCGTCGATTTCGAAGCCGTGATTATCGGAAGGTTCGAGGCAGGGAGCTTGGCCGACAACACAATCGACGTCGACGACCTTGCCGCAGCCGCGACAGACGAGGTGATGGTGGTTGTCACCAGTCCTCGTCTCGAACCGTGCGGGCGAACCCGCCGGCTCGATGCGTCGCAGCAATCCTGCGTTCACGCATGCCTTCAGCACGTCGTAAACGGCCTGTGTGGATACCGATCCGAGCTGCTGCCGCACGAGTGCTGCAACAGAATCGGCGTCTGAATGCGGTTGGGCTGTAACCGCATCCAGCACGGCGAGGCGCGGAGCAGTGACCCTCAACCCGACGGCGCGCAATTGCGCTCGGGGGTCGAAGTCATGCTCTCCGTCTCGCATGTTTCCCAGTATGCCGCTTTTCTGGAATTAGTCAAGAAAAGGATTGCCTAAGTTGAATCGAGACCGGTGTCACATATCAAGGACGGGAACAAATCCGGGGAGACCGCCGTTGAACACCCTGTCGGCGTCCGAACAAGCCCCGGGCCCCACCCCTTTTGTCGCTGCGAGCGACCACCCGCCGAGAGGCGCCTGTGGGACGTCGACACCTGACTTTCACACCACACGACCAAGGCCGCCCGGTCACTGACGGGCGGCCTTGGTCGCTTTTTCGCAGGTCAAACCCCCGTTACCGACGCCTGGCCGCTCCCGTAGTCATTTTTCCGCCCAGAATCACGACGCCGTGATGGGTGCCCGCAGCCAACCAGTCCGGCAGGGTCTGCCCCTCTGCCTCGACGCTCACGCGCGCGTATCGGAACGATCCCGTCAGCCTTGCCGACGCGATCGCCAGACCTCCACCGGACTCCGGCTGCGCAAATCCCAACGCCCCGGCAATCGGCAGACGCGGCCCGAGCATCCGCGTATCCGAACGCACCCGCCATCCGTCGCCGGTTGCAGTGAAATTCTGCTGCACGTCTCCGTCGAACTCGGCCAGAACCTTGGGTAGTTGCCAGTGGACTCGCCCACCGTGCACCGACGGTTCCGAATCCACCGCGATGAAAGGGACCGCCATCCGCGGCATAGGCCCGATCCGTTTCCCTGGCGCATGCAAGACCGGACTGGCGAGGATCTCGCGATACGGGCCGACCGGCGAATCGAGGTAGTCCACCATCATGGCCACCGTCATCGGAATCGTTCGACCATCCGGGCCGAGCTCGCGTGCCGCCGACGTACTGCGGTGCCACCACAGTGTCGCGCGAACGCGAGCCGGCCACGGCGGCGGATCACTCACCGGCCAATCGACGCGGTCACTTGTCGATTCAGGCACGCTCCACATCGGACACCTTCTCAGCTCGAATGGTCAGGGGAAGCCGCAAAGCGCCTGGTGCATGCGTCGGCACCACCGGATCGGACGGCAAAGTCGGATCGATACGTACGTATGGCTCGCCGGTCTTCGGGCGGGCGTCCGCGCCACCCTTGTTCGGCCACATCGCGCACGCTCGTTCCGCCTGCGCAGTGATGGTCAGGGAAGGATTCACTCCGAGATTTGCGCTCACCACCGAACCGTCCATGACGTGCAGTCCCTCATGACCGTATGCACGCAGATACGGATCGACGACGCCACTCGACGCGCTGTCACCGATCGCGCAGCCACCCAGAAAGTGTGCCGTCATCGGGATGTTCACGATCTCGGCGATGGAACCACCCGGGTCGCCGTCGATCTTCTCGGCGACCTTGCGAATGGCTGTATGACCCTGCGGAATCCACTGAGGAGGTGGATCGCCCGGTCCCGGTCTACTGGTGAGGGAGCGCCCGAATCGTTTGGTGTTCTTGGAAAGTTCGAGGGAGTTGTCGTCGGTCTGCATCACCAGCGCGATGACGGTTCGCTCGGACCAGTTCCGTACCGACAACGACCGCAAGAACGCTCCTGGGTGTCGGGCCGCGACTGCCAGAGTCTTCAGCACCCGGGGAGTTCGCCCACCGCCGTCACTCAGGACGGTCTGCAGAAGTCCTATTGCATTGCTGCCCTTGCCGTATCGCACCGGCTCGATGTGCGTGTGATCATCCGGGTGAAAGGACGACGTGATGGCTACGCCCTGCGTGAAGTTCCGTCGACGCGACTTCGACGTTGCGGCCAGTACGGCTTCGGAATTGGTACGTACGACGGTGCCGAGAGTGTCCGACAGGCCCGGCAGGGCACCGGATTCCTTCATACCGAGCAGCAGTCTCGCCGTTCCGTACGTTCCGGCGGCAACCACCACCTGATCGGCGGTGAACCGAACTTCTCGCCGGCGGACGCCGTCCGTTCGCCTCGCGAGCAGGCGGTAACCACCGCTTGCCGCCGGCCGAAGGTCGGTGACGGTCGTGAGCGGATGAACCCTGGCGCCCGCTTGCTCGGCGAGATGGAGGTAGTTCTTGACCAGCGTGTTCTTCGCACCGACTCGGCAGCCGGTCATACATCCCCCGCATTCCGTGCAACCTGTGCGTTCGGGTCCTTTTCCGCCGAAGAACGGGTCCGGCACGGAAACTCCTGCCTCCCCGAAGAAAACCCCGACGGGGGTGGACGTGAAGGTCTCCCCCACGCCCATCTCTTCGGCTACGTCCTTCATCACCGCATCGGCAGGAGTGAAGGACGGATTGGTGCGAACACCCAACATCCGTTTGGCCTGGTCGTAGTACGGCGCCAGTTCGTCGTGCCAGTCAGTGATGTGCGCCCACTGACGGTCTTCGAAGAACCGATTGGGTGGCTGATACAACGTGTTGGCGTAGTTCAACGACCCACCTCCGACGCCGGACCCCGCCATCACGAGCACATCCGGAAGAAGATGGATGCGCTGAACCCCATAACATCCGATCCACGGCGCCCACAGGTACTTTCGAAGTCTCCAACTGGTTTCAGGCAACTCGTCGTCGGCAAACCGTCGACCGGCTTCGAGCACCCCGACACGGTAGCCCTTCTCCGTCAGGCGAAGAGCGGCGACACTGCCACCGAATCCCGAACCGATAACCACCACGTCGTAGTGCGTCGCGGTCATGCCTCGACGCTTTCGATCTTGCGAGCGGAGTAGTTCTCCCGATCGAAATGCTCCAGCAGCGAACGGAATTTGAAAGTGAACGTCGGCCACTGCACCGAGTTGCGCCCCTCCGGATCGATGTACCAACTCGAGCATCCGCCCTTGTTCCACACCGTGTGCTGCAACTCGTGCTGAATTCCCTTGTTGTAGTGCACCTGCTCCGTCTCGTTCACGTCGAGGGCATCGATCCGCTCTCGCTTCATGGTGTTCAAGGCGTCGTTGACGTACTCGGCCTGGGACTCGAGCATGTACACGATCGAACTGTGTCCGAGGTTGGTGTTCGGACCGTACATGAGGAACAGATTCGGGAACCCGCTGACCGCAGTACCCTTGTACGCGTTGGGACTACCGTTCCAATGTGCGGCCAGCGTCTCGCCACGTTTTCCGGTGATCAGATGCGCAACAGGCGGTTCCGTCGGCGTGAACCCCGTGGCGAAGATGATGGTGTCGACCTTGTGCTCGACTCCGCGTGCGTCGACCACTCCGTTTTCGGTGACCGAGACGAGCCCACTGTCGACCAGACTCACGTCCGCGCGGTCAAGGGTGCGCAACCAGTCGTTGGACAGAAGCATGCGCTTGCAACCGATCGTGAAATCGGGAGTCAGTTTCCGGCGCAACTCCGGATCTTTCACCTGTCTGCGCAGATGGAGGCGCGCGGCCGCCTCGAAGGCAGGCAGCACCCACGTCGCGTGCGACATCGCGGCGCCGAGTAGCTCGCGGAAGCCGTAAACCCACCCTCGAATCACCTTCTGTGTAACGGGAATCCGCGAGTACACGGCCTTCTGTGCAGCAGGCAGGGTGCGATCCATCCGAGGGATCACCCAGGCCGGAGTTCGCTGGAACACGGTGACATGGGCAGCAGGGTCGGCAATTTCGGGAACGAACTGAACCGCCGACGCTCCCGTTCCGATCACGGCTACGCGCTCGCCGCGCAGTTCGTGTTCGTGGTTCCACGTCGCCGAATGGAAAGTGGTCCCGGAGAATTGGTCGAGACCGGGAAAATCCGGGATCTTGGGCGTCGACAACGCTCCGGTCGCGGCGACCAGAGCTTTGGCCGTCAACGACCCTCGAGATGTCCGAATACGCCACAGCGCCGCATCCTCGTCCCACACAGCAGCTTCGAGTTCGCAGTTCAGGACTACGCGTTCCACGATGCCGGTGTCTGCGGCCACCTTCTTCAGATAGTTGTAGATCTCGGGTTGACGAGCAAAGGTATGACTCCAATCGGCGCTCGGCGCAAAAGAATACGAGTACAACGCCGTCGGCACGTCACAGGCACAGCCTGGATAGGTGTTGTCGCGCCAAGTGCCGCCGATGTCAGCTCCACGCTCGATCAACACGACGTCTGCAGCGCGATTGTCGCGAAGCATTCTGGCGGCCAAGCCCATACCGGCAAATCCGGCACCGACGATCAGCGTTTCGACATGTTCGGGAAGCTTCACTTCTTCTCCACTCGGGATTGCCAGGCCGGCAACAGTCGCGCTCTGAGCGCGTCGTCGGCTTCGGATGTACGAAACAGGGCTGAGACGGCAAGCCCACGAACGAGTTCGATGGTGAGTTCGACCGACTCGGAGTCGAACCGATCACCGAACAACTCGGCGCTGCCGAACTCGAGCGCCTCACTCACCTTGCGTTCGAGGGGCACCGTCGCCGCATGCAGAACGGGATCGGTCCGCGCCGCGACCCACAATTCGAGGGCGGCATAGAACAGCGGCCCGGAGAACGCGTCCGACAGGACCTCGAGGCCTCGACCACGATCCACTTCAACGGTGAGGAATTCTTCCAGCCGCTTGTCGACCAGATACTCGACGGCCGCGACGACCAGCGATTCCTTGGTCGGAAAATGATGCAGTTGCGTACCCCGCGAGACGCCTGCGCGGCGGGCGATCTCTTGCGTGCTGGTCCGTGCGTAGCCCAGCTCGACCAACGATTCGACGGCGGCGTCGAGGAGGCGCCCACGCATCGCCGCTGTACGTTCGGCCTGGGTACGGCTTACTTTCGCATCGGAAGTGGTCTCGGTCACAAGATAACTGTAGAGCCGAAACGTAAAACAGTCCAGGCTGACTTCAAATCTTGACACGTAACATACCGGTCAGTCAGCTCTGCCTGATAACGTCCTCGCAACGAGCGGAGGGAAACAATCGCTATGCCAGAGCAAACAGCATTTCCACACCGCCGTGTCGGGTTGGTGGAAGACCACGAGTCGGTAGCAATCGGCGTGTCCGTGATGCTCGAGGACGAGCCGGACCTCGAATTGGTGTGCATCGCGACCACTGTGTCCGAGATGCTCGCTCAGAACGTCGCCTTGGATCTGGCAATCCTCGACCTCCGGCTGGCCGACGGTTCATCGCCCAAGAGCAATGTCGAGCAACTGCGGGCCGCCGGGCTCGAGACATTGATCTTCACCGGGGCGGAAAACCCGTACCTCGTTCGCTCGGCCGCCCGTGCCGGCGTACTGGGTGTTGTACGCAAGTCCGAACCGACTGCCGTCGTGGTTGATGCGATACGCGCCGCCGCGTCGGGAAGGCAGGTGGTGACGACAGAGTGGGCTGCCGCAATCGACGGGGATCCAGGTCTCGACGAAGTGGGTCTGAGCCCTCGACAACTCGAGGTCCTCGAACTTTACGCATCCGGAGAGAAGGCGGATCGAGTTGCGCGACTCACCGGTTTGGCGCCGCAGACGGTTAACGACTACCTCCAGCGCATCAGGCAGAAATATGCGGCTGTCGGACGACCCGCACCGACAAAAACGGATTTGTACAAACGCGCGGTCGAAGACGGGGTATTACCAATTCCTGAACGGCCTACTTCCGGAAAAAAGCTGACTTTGACTAACAATGAGGTTCGGCAACAATAACTCTCACAGCGCTGCCCCTGAAAATATGGGCAGAGGAATTGATGTCTGGGAAAAATTTCCCTCTTCGAATTACATTCATCTGACAAGAAGACGGCACTGTCGGGGGTCTGTCATTCCGCTACAGAGAAGTAAGGACGAAACTCATGACAGTCACTGTGGAAAACTGCATGGCACAGGATCCCGTCGGACCGCACCTTTCGGAGCGCGAAATCGAGGTTCTCAGGGAATGGCTACTGAGTGATTCGAAGTCACGCGTCGCTCAAAACCTCTACATCAGCGTGGGAACGGTGGGGACCCACCTGTCGCGGATTCGCGAGAAGTATGCCGACGTTGGAAGGAACGCACCGACGAAATGCGAATTACTCGTGCGAGCGATACAAGATCAGATAGTGACGATCGACGAACTCTGATCGACAGAGTTGCTTTCGACAAAACAGCCAGTGCTTCTGACGAAATTCTGAGGCTCTTCGGCCGTTTCATCGGTGCCGGCTATGTCTGCTATCTGATATTGCTTGCCCCTGCGATTGCAGAAGCCACCACGATGTCTGCGTCGTGGTGGACTCCACTGGCGGTGGTCGCGACTTTCGGCAGTGGGCTGGCGCTGGGAGCATCGACGTTCCACGCCGACACCCGATGGGTGAAACGAACTGCGAGCGCAAATGCGGTTCTCTACGTCGTGGTCATCCTCCTGTGGTGGCCGGCGTGGAATGGTGACCACGTCACAGATTTCACCTTGTGGATTTCCAATTTCCCCGGCGTCGCCAGCCTTGCTGCCGCTGCAGCTTGGCGACCGGCCGCTGCCGTCGTGCACCTTTTCGTAGTGGCAACACTCGCACAGTTGACCAATCACATAATCCGGACGAGTCCCACGACGCACCTGTTGGTTCCCGACCTCGCCTTCGCCTGGACATTTTGCGCGGTTTTCGTAGCAGCGGCCGTCATGGCCTTGCGAACCGGACGAGTACTGGATGCGACCATCGCCACCACTCATGCCGCTGCCGCCGGCGCCGCCGCGGCCGAGGCCAAATCCGTCGAACGCGAGAGATTCGACGCACTCATCCACGACACCGTGATGTCGACTCTGCTCGCTGCTTCGAGAAACGATGCCGATCCCTCGGTCGTCGCTCAGGCGCGAAGGACGGTGGCAAGACTCGACGAACTGCGCTCTGGAACCGACCACGAGACGAGTTTCGACTTCGACGGAATCCTCGCTCAGTTGCGTTCAGCCGCTTCGGAAGTGGACGAAAACATCACGTTCGAGACCGCCCTCTCCGACGGGTCTGATCCGAGCGGATACGCACCCGACTCGATTCGTACGATGGCCGGTGCGATGGCCGAGGCACTGCGCAACAGCGTCAAACACGCCGGAAGCAGTGCACGGCGTTCGGTCACGGTCACGGCAACCGCCACCCACCTCGAAGTAGTCGTCACCGACGACGGCGTCGGCTTCGATCCGAGCTCCGTCGAGACGCACCGCCTCGGAATCACTGTCAGCATCCGCGGCAGAATGCGTCAACTCGACGGCGGATCGGCAACCATTCGATCGTCACCCGGCCGCGGCACTTCGGTGACTCTGACGTTGAGCTTGCCCGTAGCGGTGATGACATGACCAGACCGGACGGACGAGATGTCCGCGATCTTCTCGGCATGCACAGCCGTGCTGCTCGATTCATGGCTGCATGCTTCGCGCTCACCTGCGTGATCTCGGTCGCCTACACGTCGTCCGACGTCCGCGCAGTCTGGCCGATGATCTTGGCAATTATCGTGTGCTCGACTGCGGCTTTCACACTCGTTCTGAGCAGAGGCGACCCGATGCCGCTGGGGCAGAGCGTTCTGGTGTCTCTGACCGGCGCCGTCACGAGCGGCCTGGTGTTGTCAGTGGTTCCAGTCCCCGTCAACGACATGACTCAACTCTGGATGTTCGGGATGTCGACGGCAGTCTTCACCTTCATGTGCGTTCGTGGGCGTACAGCACTCGCGTGGCTCGGGCTTGGACTCATGGTGTTGGTGACCGCCATCTGGTCCTCCACCACCGGCCAGGGGGCCATGTACGGAGTGTCGTTGACGGTCATCAACGCGGGCCCTGTTCTGATGTCGACCTTCTTCGCATACACCATCCGTCCTCAAGCCAAGGTTATCTACGAACTTCGTGAGCAGTCCACCCAACGAATTGCCTCTGCATCCGCCAGTGCTGCGATTCTCGAGGAACGCGACGCTCAACTCGACAGGCTCGATGTCCTTGCACGCCCGCTCCTCGAACGGGTCGCTTCCGGGGTTCCACTGACAACCACCGAGCGGCAAGAATGCGAACTCCTCGAGGCGCAACTCCGAGATTCACTGAGGGCGACAGGCTTACAACAGACAGATGTCATCGATGCTGTGCGTGCCGCTCGAAACCGCGGCGTCGAAGTAGTCCTGCTCGACGACCACGGAATGGATGGCGCGAACGCCGACGTGCGCGACCGAATCCACTCGAGCATCGTCCGGGAACTCACCGCGATCACGCGAGGAAAAGTGACCATACGGATCCTTCCACCTCGGCGTACCGCTATGGCCACGATGCTGGTCGATACTGAAGACGTTCGACGAATCGAGTTCGATCACAACGGAATGCAGCTGCTACGGCAGGGGGACCGGGGAGAGCTCGGCACCTCGTCCATGTCCGTCGATCCGACTACAGACAGCGCCGTCGAACCCGAATAGCTTTCGAGGAGAGTGAGATTCACCGGGTCGATCACCAGGAGAAATGAATGATCTTCGAACTGCGTCCAGCGCATGTCGCACGTGCCCTCGCCGCACTGTGTGCCCTTCCGATTCTGTGGACCTTCGCAGTAGAGGGAATCACCACGACAACGGAATACGACTACAGCACAGGCGAAGTGTCCTCGTCGAGCGACCTGGGCTCTCAGATCGGAAGCGTCGCGATCTGGATCGTCCTCGCGATCGCATTTGCCGCCGGTGCCTGGTATCTGGAGAAGCAGCGCATCGGTTGGCCGCCGGCGGCGCACGAGCAGCTGGTCAGACTGCAGCTGGCATCACCCAACCGAGAAGAGTAAAGGTCCCTACCGCTTCCGATCGCCGGCGCGGAGAAGATTACTGGGAACCGTATGGCCCACTATCTCCTCTGCAACGGCAGCGGCACGAATGCTCGCATCCAGGTCGATACCCGTCGCAATGCCCATGTCTTCGAGCATGTAGACCAGTTCCTCCGTCGCGATGTTGCCACTGGCACCGGGAGCGAACGGACAACCGCCGAGACCTCCGGTGGACGCGTCGAGGTTTCGAACACCGTGCTGCACAGCCGCAAACGCGCAAGCAAGACCAGCGCCACGCGTGTTGTGGAAGTGCGCACCCAAGCCGAAGTCACCTACTCTTTCGCCCACAGCGTCGATCAATCGTCCGACACGTCCCGGCGTGGCGGTGCCGATGGTATCTGCGATCGAGAACTGATCAGCACCGAACTCCTTGGCCTGCTCCGCAATCCGCAGAACACGATCCGGGTCGGTTGGACCGTCGAACGGACAGTCCCAGGCTGTGGCCACGATGACCTCCACCCGTCCTCCGGCGTCGTGGACGATCCTGACGACCTCTCCGATACGTTCGGTCGCTTGCTCCGTCGTCGACCGAGTGTTGGCCTCGCTGTGGCCATTCGATGCCGACACAACATATTCGACGGTTTTCATTCCTGCGGCGACGGCCCGTTTCGCTCCACCGATTCCGGCGACCAATGCCGAGAACTCGATGCCGGGCCACTGGTGCAGTTCTGCTGCCAACAATTCCGCGTCGGCCAACGCCGGCACAGCGCGCGGTGAGACGAACGACGTCGCCTCGATACGCGAAACACCCGTCGCAGCCAGAGCGTCGACAAGACGAAGTTTCTCCGCCAGCGACACCGGGTCTTCGATCTGCAACCCGTCCCGTGGTCCGACTTCACGAATACTGACTGCTGGAATACCCACGCCAGGTACCGACATGTCAGATCACGCCCTTCATCTTCAGTTCTGCCTGCTCGTCGTCCGAGAGTCCGAGGAGCCCGCCCCACACCGAGGAGTTGTCGTGACCCGGCGCCGACGCTCCCGCGTTGCGCACGGATCCGGGTGTCTCACTGAAGGTAGGCACGACGCCCAAGCCGAGGACGTTTTCACCGATCCGCTCGTCGTAGTGGTCGACGAGCATCCCCCGCTCGATCAGCTGCGGATCCTTGACGACATCTTCAACCGTATTGATCGGCCCGGCAACAACTCCCACTTCGGTGAGGCGTTCCACCAGGCTGGTGGGATCTTGGAGCGCGACCCAGGCGCTGATCAGTTCGTCGAGCTCGTCCTGATGTTTGCCACGGGCAACATGATTGGAGAAGCGGTCGTCATGCGCTAGTTCCGGTCGCCCCATGATGGTGCACAGACGCACGAAGAGCGTATCCTGATTGGCTGCGATCACCACCCAGTTTCCTTCAGAGGTCTGATAGATGTTGGACGGCGCAATACCCTCCAATCTCGTTCCCGAGGGCTGCCGGATGATCCCGCCCCGATCGTAATCCGGGATCGTGGATTCCTGCACCGCCAGACAGGATTCCGTGAGGGCAACGTCGACCACCTGACCACGGCCGGTCCGCTCTCGTGAGAGCAACGCCGCCAGCACTCCCTGAACGGCGAACATCCCGCCGAGAGAATCTCCGAGCGAAAGGGCAATACGCGGAGGCGCCTGCCCTGGATAACCGTTCAGATGCCGAAATCCGCTGACCGCTTCGGCAACCGAGGCGTAGCCGGCGCTCTTGGCTTGCGGTCCGCTCTGCCCGTAACCGGATACCCTGGCCAACACCAACTTCGGATTGCGCGCACTGAGAACGTCGAATCCCAGGCCCCACTTCTCGAGGGTGCCCGGCCGGAAGTTCTCGACCACCACATCGGCATGTTCGATCAGATTCAGAAACAGGTCTCGTCCCGCGTCGACGCGAAGGTCCAACGTCACACACCGCTTGTTGCGGGCGTGAACCGTCCAGAAGAATCGATGACCGTCCTGCTCGGCCTGACCCCAGGTACGAAGCGGGTCCGGGCGGTCCGGCGATTCGATCTTGATCACGTCGGCGCCCATGTCGCCGAGCAGTTTCCCGGCGAAGGGCCCGGCGATCAAGGTTCCGAGTTCAATCACCCGATATCCGTCCAGGGGCCCGGTGGGCGCACCTTCCGACACAGCTGCCTCCTCTGGGAACTTTTCTCCCCTTGAAGGCTACGTCACCACCCGATATCGCAACATCATGTCGTGGTCTTCGTGATCGAGCATGTGGCAGTGCCAGACGTACCCCTGCAGGTCCCCCATGCCGACTTCTCCGTGTGCCGAGTGGTCTGCCATGGAACCTCTCGCGAAAGTTGCATCCGGATCGAAGCCCAACTCGTCGGCCGTCGGAAAGCGCACGATCACGCGGGTAATCGAGTTGGCATCCACGATGACAGTGTCTTTCTCCCCCGTTTCCCAAACTTCGGGAGGCCGCAGCGGGGAGGTCACGAATTCCTCTGCCGACGGCGTCCACCGGACCCCCAGATCAGGTACCGGGTACCGCTGCATGAGCGCTGCAGTGTCGATGTTCTGGCGCCCCACAACGCGGAACGCCACCAGGTGCAGATGAATCGGATGTGGTTCCGTGGTGATGTTGATCAGATTCCATTGCTCGACGGCTCCCTGACGTGGCAGTTCGATATCCGAATCGGTGAACCTCAAATTGTTGAGCGACATAGTGATCGACGGGTAATCCGAGGGACGCGACAGCTGCATGATCGTGAGATTTCGCACCACATCCGGGGACGCCGGTTCGGCAGCAACGGAATTCAGCTGCTGCGGGATCGAGCCGGTGAATCCCTTTGCGTTGCCCACGTCGAACCGACAGAAGACCGGCATCACCTGCGTGCCGCGTTGCGCCACCGCAAGGGGTACCGGTTCGTCGTTGCGCAATTCCACCGTCGTGCCCGGCTCGAGCATACTGAAGTCGACAAGCAGATCAGCGCGCTCACCCGGACTCAACCGAACGTGATCCGTCGGCGCCGGGGCGGCCAGTAAACCGCCTTCGGACCCGATCACCCAGAACCGCATACGATTTGCGAAATGCAGATTCCACACCGAATAGGTTGCGGCGTTGAGCAGTCGCAATCGATACAGGCCGCGGGCAACCTCCACTTTCGGCCACACGACGCCGTTCACCACGCCAACGTCACCGGGGGTCGCCGGATCCCATGAACCTTGCGGAGTGAGCCACGTGGAACGGACACTCTGTTGACCGTCGGAGGTGAAGACCTTGTCCTGCAGAATCATCGGAAGCTCGAATTCGCCGGACGGCAAGCCGAGAGAATTCCCGGTGGTGCCTGTATCTGCGTCGTCACGGAGAAAATACATCCCGACCAGCCCGGCGTAGACGTTGAGGCGCGTCATTCCCATGGCGTGATCGTGATACCAAAGATTGCCGGCGGCACGACCATTCGTGTACTCGTGAACCAAACCTTCGCCCGGACGCTGAATCAGCTCCGGATGCCCGTCGAACTGCGGTGCAGTAACTCCTCCGTGCAGGTGAAGCGAGGTGGGGACCTGTGTGCGGTCGAGGTCGCTGACGCCGTGCAGACCCGGATCGACATCCGCGGCAAGCGGATACGCAGAAATGTCATTGGCATATCGGACTGTGACGAGCTGATCGACGTGAGCTTCGATGGTGGGGCCCAGATAATCCATTCCGCCGTAACCCAGCGACGGCGACGACGGTAGGTCCGGATGGAATCGGTGCATCGACGATGCCGCACGAAGCTCCAGGTTGCCACCCGAAATGCCCGGCAGGACAGGAAGGGTCTCCCGAAACGGTTCCAGACGGGGCGACGGAAGTTGGAACGGGCGCAGTGGATCGACATCAGGTGGTCGAGCCGTCGCTGATCCAGCGGACAACGCGCTCAGACCGGCCAGCAGGCCAAGCCCTTGAACAAACGATCGGCGACGGATCTTGTGTGACTCGTCCACTCACGGCCCCCTCACGCTGACGGCATCCGGAGCGGGTTACCCGTGTGCCCGCACGGTCAAACACCGACCACCTTCTCCAACCAGGGTTTGAGAATGGGTAGAACATGAGTCGGTTGCATTGCCTGCGTGTGATCCAGACCGTCGAGTACCTCGATATCCCACCCTGCCGACCGAACGGCGTCGAGGTCGAGATCGGCCGGCGCGACCCGTACCCCACCCCATCGGTCACCGTATTCGATGACGTCTCGCGAACCGACGAAACACATTCGCGGACAAAGGATGCGCCCTTGAATCGTTCGATCGTCGAATTCACCAAGTGCGCGGTACAGCGTCACGAACTGCCGGGTCTGCGCTCCGGTCAACGCAATGTCGATGGAGTTCCAATCGAATTCGTCTGATGATGCTGTGGGCTGTGATGTGCGCTGGGGCGGTTCACTCGCCATGCGGTGTGTAGCTTCGGTAACCTGGAGCATCGCCTTGTACGGCCCATCCACCGGCGGGAAACCACCCATGACCAGTGCGGTCAGACGATCGGTGCGCAGCGCCAACTGCAATCCGCACAGTGCCAGCCAGGAGTATCCGTAGTAGGCGAACTGGTCGATCCCAGCCGAATTCGCCACAGCCAGAATGTCGGACGCGATGTTGTCGGGAGTGAGCGTGTCCGGAGCGGGCGACGCCATCCGGTGCCCTTCGTAGTCGAAGGCAACCACAGTGAAGTTCGACGCCAACCCTTCCATGAATGTTCGACCGAGCGAGGGGTCAATGCCCCAGGCACGAAGTTCGTCCGCCTTGATGCCGGTAGCCGAAATCGGATTCACGGGTATCAGCACGGCGGGGCCATGTCCGAGAACCTCGACCTCGATAGTTGTCCCGTCGTGAAGTCTTGCCTCAACCATGCCCACTCCCAAATCTTTACACTGTAAAGTAATTAAGAATAGCGCGACTCCACGAAAGCGACAGGATGAACAAACAGGCAGGCCGACGCGATATCGCACGCACGATTTCACTTCTGTGGCGTCAACCCGAGGCGCCTTCCGGCCGCCGAGGACCGAAGCCCGCGCTGTCCACTGACACAGTCGTTGACGCCGCGATCGAAGTCGCCGACGCCAACCCCACGACACCGTTGTCGATGCGCATGATCGGCGACCACCTCGGCCGCACTGCGATGTCGTTGTACACCTACATACCGGGAAAGGACGAACTGCTGGACCTGATGTACGACCGGGTGCATGCCGAGCTACCGCCGATCGCAGACACCGGCGACTGGCGCATGGCACTCTCCGACTGGGCCGCCGCACTCTTCGCCCTAAATACACGCCATCCGTGGACATTGGATGTCTCGTTGGCGCGCCCCGTCCTAGGTCCGCACGAGCAGGCAGGACTCGAATCACTCCTGTCCATTCTCTACTCCACAAGTCTCGATGCTCCGACCATCCGCAGATCGGTGAGCATGCTTTTCCATTTCATCCGGGGGTCCGCGCGGACCTTAGCTGAGATCCGGAGCGCCTCGACCATCGGAGATTCCGAATCTCATTGGTGGGCAGAGTCTTCTGCTGCACTGGCCGATGCTGCACCGGATTTCGCGGACGACTTCCCCCACACGATGCAGTTGGGTCGGGAGGCCCCACCGGTACCGGGCGGCGACTTCTATCTCGAACGAGAAACCGAAGAGTCATTTACTCAGGGCCTACAGATCCTCCTTGACGGTATCGAATCGAGGATTCGAAAACACTCTTGACTCGAACGCATGTTCGAGTATGATTTGGGGAGGGGATCGGGGGGGTTCAATGAGTGTCTTGTTGTCGGACGTGGTGTCTGGTTCTGCGGTGGGGTTACGC
>NZ_JARVSY010000032.1:0-81616 GCF_030208925.1 Rhodococcus sp. MEB032 | reverse complement strand
ATCCGCCGCGGCTCTCGCCGTCGCGGTTGCCCTGGTAGCCACCCGAAGAGCGGTTGCCCTGGTATCCACCGGACGAGCGGTTGCCCTGGTAGCCGCCACGGCTTCCACCACGATCACCGAAGGAACGCTCGCCACGAGAAGAGCTCTCGCGCAACGGTTCTCCGGTCGGCTTCTTGGCGCCGGTGATGCGAGCAAGTTCAGCAGAACCCGGGGTGACGGCAACGGCTGCGGCATTGACGCCGGCCATACCGGTCAGACGCTTGAACTGACGCTTCTGGTTCGGCAGCACGATGGCGACAACGGTGCCCTTCTCGCCGGCGCGAGCGGTACGACCAGCGCGGTGCAGGTAGTCCTTGTGGTCGGCCGGGGGATCGACGTGAACGACGAGGTCGATGCCGTCGACGTGGATGCCGCGTGCTGCGACGTCCGTTGCGACGAGGACCGGGGTGCGGCCGTTCTTGAAACGCTCGAGGACGCGGGTGCGCTGGTTCTGTGCCTTGCCGCCGTGAAGCGACTCGGCAGCGATGCCGACTGCGCGGAGGCGGTCGGTGATTCCCTCGCAACCGAGCTTGGTGCGGGCGAACATGATGGTGCGTCCGTCGCGGGCACCGATCTCGGCGAGGACTGAATCCTTCTGTCCACGATCGACGAGGAGGACGTAGTGCTCCATCGTGTCGACGCTTGCGCGGCCGTCTTCGGTGGAGTGGGTGACGTGGTTGGCCAGGAACTGACGAACCAGCGACTGGACCTCACGGTCGAGGGTTGCCGAGAACAGCAGACGCTGTCCGTCTGCGGGGGTCTCACCGAGGATCGAGCGAACCTCGGGCAGGAAGCCCATGTCCGCCATCTGATCGGCTTCGTCGAGTGCGGTGATTTCCACCGAGTCGAGGATGCAGGTGCCCTGACGCAGGTGGTCGCCGAGACGACCCGGCGTTGCGACGAGGACGTCTACGCCGCGGCGAAGCTGATCGACCTGCTTGGCGAACGGCGTTCCACCGACAGCGGGGCGAACCGTGAGTCCGAGTGCTCCGGCGTAGGAGTTGAGGGAGTCGACCACCTGGAAAGCAAGCTCACGGGTGGGGACGAGCACGAGTGCGCGGGGACGCTTGGCGGCCGGGTGATCTTCGTGGCGTGAGAGGCGGGTCAGCATCGGCAGGCCGAAGGCGAGGGTCTTGCCCGATCCGGTCTGTGCGCGGCCGAGAACGTTGGTTCCGGCGAGCGCGTCCGGGATGGACTGCGCCTGGATGGGGGACGGGACGGTGATGGAGTTGCGCGCCAATGCGGCAACAAGCTGCTCGGGCAGGCCGATCTCGGCGAAGGTGATACCCGGCTCGGTGGCGACTGCTTCTTCGGCAGCGGGGGTGTTGACGGTGGGGTCTTCGATGTTCTCGGAAGACGACATTTGGACAGCGTTGGTCACGCGGAAACCTCTCCGGACTACGGGCACGTCGCGGAGCGGAAGAAGCCATGCTGAAATACACGACACAGTTCGCAAAGGGACGAGCCAGGGCACATGTCACCTGGCAATCCGAACGCATACTGCGGGGAATTGGGCTGTGTGCCGTTATATGTTGACGGACCACGATGGTGGCCGTGATCCACTCTACGCCACCGGGGACACCGAAGTCAGGTAGCCCCGCCTGTGACCTGCACTACTACACGGGGTTACGCAGGTCAAGACTCAGTATGCGTTGAAAAGCAGTCGAAGTTCGGTGAGCCAGGGCACAGCAACCGCAACCGTGGGAACAACGAGAATCGCGACCGCCCCGAGATACGCAAAAACTGCGATGCGGGGATCTGCGTCGTCGGCCGAGAGGCGCTGCACCCGGATGAGCGTCGACGGCCCGCCCGCTGCCATTGCCCCGCGGGGTGCCGTCGATCCGGCACACGCGACAAGCGCCCGCGCGAGGGGAGTGGGACCGGTAGCCCGCACGGCTGAATCGTCGGCGAGCAACTCCACCAGGAGTTGTACCGATCCGAGCGCCGACTTGCTACGGACGAAGCGGGGGAACGCGTGATTGACGGCCGTGAAAGCCTCGAGGACCAGATCGTGACGAGCTCGCAGGTGGGAACGCTCGTGCGTCAGGATGGCTTTGACCTCGGCATGATCGAGGTTCTGCAGAGTGCCTTGACTGAGGACCACGCGTTGACGCAGACCTGGCAGGCAGTACGCGATCGGTTCGTCGACGTCCAGTACGCGCAGATCGGGTGTGCGTTCCACTGACGCGGGCATGGCGCAGTCGTCGAGAAGGTCCACCAACACACGGTGACGTGCACGGCGACGTCGGGTTCTCACAGCGACCTGGATGATCGAGAAGATCAGCTTCGCGCCGATCAGGAGCGTCAGGGCAAAAACAACCACGTACAGAATCCACAGCGGGAGCCCAAGTGCATCGATTTCGGCGGTCGGGGCCGTCGTCGGCCTACCGTCAGCGCCGGGAACGAGCAGCTGGCTGGCAATGGCCAGCCCCGAGCTGAATGCCGACAACACCGCAGCAATTGCGACGGCTTGCCACAGAACCAACGCCGCGCGTGGAGCGCGGTAAGGCCACGTGGAGCGGCTCAGGAGTGCGGGAACCGGACCGGCCAGCAACAAGGCAAGCAGTCCGAAAACCAGTGCAGTAGTGGCGTTCATGTCCTACACATCATGCACGACGAAATCAGTTCGGCCTAGAAATTCCGGGCTGCGCAGCCTTTTTCGCGGACTCGCGCACCTCGAGGGCAGCGAGCGCCTCGCGGAGAGCATCGGCTTCGTCAGCATTGACCTGTCCCACGAAGTGGACGAGCGCCGCAGCGCGACCGCCGGACTCCGGAGCCTGGGCCAGCGCGTCGACCATCAGACTCGCGACCAGTTCTTCGCGCTTGTTGACGGGAAGATAGCGATGTGCGCGATCGTCACGCTGCTGAATCACCAGATGCTTCTTCGCCAGGCGCTGCAGAACGGTCATCACCGTCGTGTACGCCAATTCGCGATGCGTCGCGAGTGCTTCATGCACCTGTCGCACAGTTTGCGGTTCCGATGTGGACCACAAATGATCCATCACCGCGCGTTCGAGTTCACCTAGACCTGCCATTCTTCGATTCTACGGACTTCCACGACGAAATACGTACTACTGGTAGTAGTAACCACCTCGGTGGGGGTGTGGTATTGGCCATAGTGATCTGCGTGACGGTTACGGTGGTGTGAGACGACGAAAGTCCCGACAATGACGATGCCCGATAATTGCAAGCCAACAGTCGATCCGCAGAAAGTAGCCGCACGTAGATGACGATCGACAGTTCGCCGGGCACCGAAGAATCGACATCACGGGCGCGGGTATTCACGCAGAAAGCTGCCGGCATCATCCGTTTCGGCATTCGCGACGCACCGTTGACGGTCGTTCTACTTCTCACCATGTGGATCGTGGGTGCCGCAACCGGCAGCCTCGTTCACGGACCGTCCCGCGATCTCGAGCACACGATCGGTGCCGGAATGGGCTCGATCCAGCACGGCCGCATCTGGACTCCGCTCACGTCCGTGCTGTGGGCAGGAAACCTGCTCGGGTACTTCGGCGCGACCGTGCTCCTGATCGCAGTCGCCGCACCCCTCGAACGCCGAATGGGAACGATCAAGCTTGCGATCGCCGGCGCAAGCACTCAAATCTTGGGAGTCCTGCTCGGGCTCGGCTGGGCGTCGTTTGCGAAGGTGTTCGATTCCAGTTGGGGATTCCGCCTCCACGTGGGCTCCGCGGTCGGAGCCAGTGCATGGATCGTCGGCGCTGCGATGGCCGCCAGCTCGAACATGGGCACCCTGTGGCGCCGTCGCATTCGCGTCGGAACTTTGGCGTTGACGATCACTTTGGCCTTGTTCAGTGGTCAGCTGCAAGACGTCATCCGATTCTTTGCCGCTGTGGTGGGTTTGGTGATCGGACAGTGGATCGTCGGACGATCGGCGCGCGGTGAGCGCATCGCCGGGACACAGCGAGAGGGTCGCGTCCTGGTCGCCATCGTCGTCGCGGCGAGTGCGATCGGCCCGATGATCGCCGCGCTGTCCCCGCAGGCGGTCGGCCCACTCGCGGTCCTCCGTGACCTCTTCCGCGGAGTTCCCTGGACTGTCGCCGAGGTTCGAGAACTGTGCGAGGAGTCGTCGTCGGATCCGGACTGCCGACGAGGACTCCTCGAGCTCAGACTCTCCGGTATCGGCCCGACTCTGCTCTCGCTGATGCCGTCGATCTTCGTTCTCGTGTTGAGTGACGGGCTCCGTCGTGGCCGCAGATTCGCCTGGATTGCGACAGTGTGTGCTCAGGTCGTCCTACTCGTCCTCTCGATCGGGAACTTCGTCATCAGGTTCGTCGACGCCGTCGACAGTGACAGCTTGTTCTACGGAATCAGCGATCCGAACGTGTACCGAACTCTGGTGCCGTTCCTGACACCGCTCTTCGTACTGATCCTGCTGATCGCGACACGTCGATACTTCGACGTCGCGGCCCCGGCCAAGACATACCGACGTCTCGGTGCTGCGATCGTGACCTTGCTCGCGGTCCTCGCCGTGATCTACGTCGGCGGCGGAATGCTCGCCAGGCACGGGTTCGATCGCGAGCCCACCGTAACGATGTTGCTCGCGGACTTCCCTCAGCGCCTTGTACCGCCCGTGTACCTGCAGTTGATCGATCCGCGTCTGCTTCCCGTGGACATCGAGTCGACGTTGCTCTTCGAGTGGACCGGCGTCGTGTTCTGGGGCGTCGCCGCCGTGTTGGTGTTCGTGAGTTTCCTCAAGCCGGTCAAGACCGCCGATCCCAAAGCCGCCGAACGAGCACGATCCATGTTGATCGCCGGTACCGGCAGCCCGTTGTCCTGGATGACGACGTGGAAGGGAAACACATACTGGTTCAGCGCGGACGGTTCGAGTTACGTCGCGTATCGCGTCATCGCCGGTGTTGCTCTCACAACCGGTGATCCGGTCGGTCCTCCAGATCGCATGCGCACGGCGATCGAGGAGTTTGCCGAGTTCGCTTCGTCGAACGGTTGGATTCCCTGCTTCTATTCAGTGACCGACGACGCCCGAAGCATCACTGATTCCATGGGCTGGAGCGGCCTGCAGGTCGCCGAGGAAACCGTGCTCGACCTCGGACAGGTCGCGTTCACAGGAAAGCGGTTCCAGGATGTGCGAACAGCACTGAACCGGGCGAAGAAGTCCGGGATCACGGCCGAGTGGATTTCCTTCCCTCATGCACCTCTCGCGATCAAGGATCAGATAGTTGCGATCTCGGAGGAATGGGTGGCGGACAAGGGGATGCCCGAGATGGGATTCACCCTCGGCGGACTCGACGAGATCGACGACGAACAAGTGCGGTGCCTGATCGCCGTCGACGAGGATCGCACCGTGCACGGTGTCACGTCGTGGCTACCGGTGTACCGCGACGGCAAAGTCGTCGGGTGGACACTCGACTTCATGAGGCGACGCTCCGAAGGATTCCGTCCCGCGATGGAGTTCCTCATCGCCTCCGCTGCACTGAAATTGGAGGAGGAGGACGTCGAGTTCCTCAGTCTGTCCGGTGCACCGTTGGCAACAATCGCCGGTGATTCCGAGAGGAATGCGAACGAACCGGAGGCCACGACTTTCTCGGCGATGATGGACAGCGTGCTCGACCTGCTCGGTCGCACCCTGGAACCGGTGTACGGATTTCGTTCGCTGTTGGCCTTCAAATCGAAGTTCCAGCCTCGGTACGTGCCGATGCACATGACCTTCGCCGATCCAGCCGCGTTGCCGAGCATCGGGAACGCGGTCGGACGGGCGTACCTGCCGACCGTGACGATCGGTCAGGGATTCAAACTTGTTCGGACGATTCTGGGTCGCTGATTCGCGATCGTCACGCAGGCTTTGCCGGCCCGCCGACGGCGCCGAACACGTGCCGGGTTCCGATCGGAACGATCAGCGGCCGATCCGAGACGGGATCGTCGATGACCGCAGCTTCGAGACCGAATACGTCGAGCAGAAGTTCCGCGGAAATGATGTCCTTGGGGACACCAGAAGCGACGACGGCGCCGTCGCGCATCACGATCAGATGATCGCTGTATCTGACCGCGAGATTGAGGTCGTGCAGAACCATCACCACGGTGCGCCCCATTTCCTCGTGGAGTTGATCCACCAGGTCGAGGACTTCCATCGAGTGCGCGAGGTCCAGATAGGTAGTCGGTTCGTCGAGAAGCAGAATGTCGGTTCCCTGGGCGAGAGCCATCGAGATCCAGGCTCGCTGGCGCTGACCGCCGGACAATTGATCGACGGGTCGATCGGCGAGATCCGAGACACCGGTCAGCTCCAGCGCTTCGGCGACCTCGCCCTCGTCGTCCGCGGACCACTGCCTGATCCACGACTGGTGCGGGTGGCGCCCACGTGAGACCAGATCGGCGACGGTGAGTCCTTCGGGCGCAACTGGAGTCTGGGGGAGCATTCCGAGCACCCGTGCGACTTCCTTGGTCTTCATCGAACTGATCGCCTTGCCGTCCAGGACAACCGATCCGCCCTTGGGCTTGAGCAGACGACCGAGCGCACGCAGGAGCGTCGACTTGCCGCAACCGTTGGGGCCGATGACCGTCGTGATCACGCCGGTAGGGATCTCGAGATCGAGTCCGTCGACGATGATGCGGTCCCCGTACCCGAGCGTCAGGTTCTTGGCGACGAGACGCGAAGGAGTATCGGTGGACTGGGCGATGGTGGTCATGCTGTGACCTTCCGATTGTTACGAACCAACAGGTAGAGCAGGAACGGACCACCAAGTGCGGAAGTCACGATTCCGACGGGGAGTTCCACAGGCAGAATTGTTCGAGCGATGACGTCGCTGCCGACCACCAGTACAGCACCGGTCAGCGCGGACGCCACGATGGGCGGGCCGGCAGAGCGCACCAGACGCATAGCGACCTGTGGCGCAGCCAGGGCGACAAAGCCGACCGGACCTGCTGCGGCGGTTGCGATGGCGGCCAGCGCCACGGCGGAGAGCAACAGTTTGGCCTGCGATGATTGCAAGCGAACACCGAGAGAGGTGGCGTTGTCGTCGCCCAACCGCAGCGCTCCCATGGTGAACGAAGCGATCACCGCGTAGCCGCCGACTACCGCGACAGCGATGGCTACCGGCCACATCTGATTCCAGGTGGCACCGTTGAGCGAACCGTTGAGCCACACCTGGGCGCGGGAAGCATCGTTGATGTCCGCCGAGATGAGGAGCCATCCCGTCGCTGCCACCAGCATGGCGTTGATGCCGATGCCGATCAGGATGAGGCGGAACCCCTCGACGCCCTTGCGCCACGCCAAGGCGTAGATCACCACTGCTGTCAGTAGGCCGCCGCAGAGTGCAGCCAACGGAATCCCCAGTGTGGCAAGCAGTCCCACGAACGACCCGCCACCACCGAGCACGATGAGAGCAACCGCGGCAGCACTCGATCCGGCCGTGATTCCGAGGATGTCGGGGCTGGCGAGGGCGTTGCGAGCGATCGTCTGGGTGACCGCACCGGCAATACCGAGTGCCATGCCGATGAAGAGTGCGGTGAGCGATCGAGGAAGTCGGAGATCGAAGACGATCAGGTTCTGTGTCTTGCTTCCATTACCGAGCAGGACGGAAATGACATCGGGGATCGAGATCGGATAGTCGCCGCGTCCGATGTTGATGCAGAGCAGAAGGAAGAGTGCGACCGCGAGCGCAATGCACACCGACACCGCGAGTGGACGGTAGACCAGCGAGAATCCACCGATACGAATCGACTTACGTGAGGGGACGGTCCGGGGGAGTACCCGGAGTTCTTGCTTGAGCGTCACAGACTTGCCAACTTCCTGCGGCGTACGAGAGCGATGAAGAACGGGGCGCCGAAGAGGGCCAGGATGATTCCGACCTGCAACTCGCCGGGGCGCACGACTACGCGACCGATGATGTCCGCGGTGATCAACATGACCGCACCGAGCAAGCCCGCGTACGGGACCAGCCAGCGATAGTCGGGTCCGGTGATGGCCCGGGCCACGTGGGGGACCACCAATCCGATGAACGCGATAGGTCCACACGCTGCGGTCGCGGCGCCGGTCAGCAGGGTGATCGCGATGATGCCGAGGGTGCGACTGAACGCGATGTTCGTTCCCAACGCTTTTGCGACGTCTTCACCAAGGCTGAGGACATTGAGACCAGGCGTACTCGCCAGGGCGATGACCAACCCGAGTATCAGGAAGGGGAGGACCTGCCAGAGAACGTCGAACCCGCGACCGGACACCGACCCGACTACCCAGAAACGGTAGGCGTCCAGGCTCGTCTGGTCGAGGATTATCACGGCGTTGGTCATGGCTTGCAGGAAGAACGCGACGGCCGCGCCCGCCAGAGCCAGACTCAGAGGACTTGCGCCGCCGTTTCCGATGGAGGACAAGCCGAAGACGACGATGCTGGCGACGAACGATCCTGCAAACGCGAACCAGAGGTACTGACTCGGTGCGGTGAAGCCGAAGAGATAGATCGCCATGACTACGAAGAAAGCCGCGCCGGCGTTGAGGCCGAGTAGTCCGGCATCTGCCAACGGGTTACGCGTGTGTCCCTGAATCAGGGCGCCGGCGATACCGAGTGCGATGCCGACGACAAGACCCAGGATGGTCCGCGGAGCGCGCAACGTTCGCACGATGATGTCCGTCTGGGTGCCGTCCGAACTGAAGATGGCGTGGAAGATCTCGGCAAACGTCAGCGGACGTGCGCCCACCGCGATGCTCGCGAGCATGACGAGCGCGAGAAGAACCGTGAGCACCGCGAGACCGATCAGCCGGCGTCGACGAGTTGCCCCGACGCTGTTGTCGCGCGCGAGTTCCTCGAACCCTTCTTCGCGCGCCGTGCTTTCACGGACCACCTCGATACCGGTTCGATCGAACGGCCTGCGCAGAGCCCGGCGAACACCGATGGGCTGCTTTGTCTTCGCGTCACGCGTGACCAGACCTACCCATCCCTTTCCCGAGGTCCGGCCTGTGGCACCTTCGCGGAATCCCAGGTTCCACACGAGGAGACCAACGGCAATGGCTATTGCCGTCCCACCGAATACTGCGCGGTCGGCTTCGCCGCCACCGTTCTCGTCTCGGAGCGACTGAACGACGTACCAGCCGACGAGCAACGGAAGCAGGAACACCCCCGCGTCGAAAATCCCAGCTAGAACACGCATTCGGACAGGAGCCGGGCCGCGCGGCACTATGCGCCGTCCGTACGTCTCGCTGGGTCCTCGGGGATGTCCGTTCCCGAGCGGTTTGATCATCGTCACTGGCGGTTCGAGCTCCTGGTCTTTGTGCGCAGGGAATTCGCATCTTAGGTTACGGAACCCTATGTGGGTGTGCTCCCTGCGGGGCAAGTTCCTGTGAATATGCGGTGCCCAGCGTCACAGTTCTTTACTCTTGAATTATGGTGAGGCTAACCTACATTAAGAACCACAAGACAACTTCGGCCGATTGGAGTGCACGGTGACAATCACCTTGACCACCCAGCATGCGGATGTTCGTGAATTCGAACTCCGGTCGAACGCATTGAGCCGCACCAGCGTTCGCCTACGAGCACTCAACCCTGACTACCCGCGCGTCTACGCGGTTGCCGCCATGTCAGGTGAAGGCAAACGGCGTTGGTGGCAGTTGAGTGAAGGCTTGTGCGGGGATCGGGTGCATCAGATGTTCGCCCGCTCGCTCCAGGATCTCGACAGTGCCGAAGCTGCGGCGATACAGGTCGCAACATCACTGATTCACGCTGTGGTCGGCAGGGTTGCCGCATCGATCGTCTCCGAAGGTGCCGCTTGGGATCCAGGCCTCGAGAACCTGTTCATCCACATGGACAGCGACGGCGGTATCGACTGGGCCGGGGTGATCGACGAAACTCTGCGCGCTGCGCCGAACGGACGGGAGTCCGGCAGTGACGGCGTCGTCGACATGCCATGCGAAGAAGCGCTCCTCGTCTGGACCGCGCACCGTTGCCTGACCTCGCTACGGGCGATCTACGACGCCGTCTCCAGGTGTGCGCCCGTCGACCAGTTCAGATTCTGGGGCTTGGTAGGGGAGTCGATCCTGGGCGCAGCGGCATATGTCCCCATCTTGGCCGGCGGGGGCGAATCAGCCGCTCAGCGCCGTGGGCAGGGGCTGCTGGACGCCTTTGTCGCCGCAGGGCTGCCCGTGCGTGCGCGCCGCAAGGTCTCGCTGCGTCCTCGTTGGAACCAGTTCGACGAAGGGCTTGCTAAATTAGGTCAGCCTTGCCTATGATTGTGGAACACCACGCGGAGAGCTACACCCCGCGAGAGTGACGAAACTGCCGGACCGCGCCGGAGTCCTGAGGGCTGCAGAGACTCCCGGTCCTTCCCACGGCGGGTTTCACATCGAATGATGTGAAACCCGCCGGTTCTTTTTCCAGACCTGATTCCAAGCTCGAGTTACCTCTCGTGTAATCAGGTAGGGAGTGGCAGCCACACCGGCGCCAGAGAATCACAGATGGAGATGGCATGGTCGACACTGCTGAGACCACAGAGATGATGAAACGGCTCGGAACGGGCTTCGACGCCACCATCGGCCTGGAATACACCGAACTGAGCCCAGATCGCGTGCGGGCGCAATGGACCGTCAAGCCCACGTTGCACCAGCCCGCCGGGATTCAGCACGGCGGCGTGTACTGCTCGGTCGTGGAGTCACTCGCCAGCGTCGGTGGCACCGTGTGGCTGGGCGAGCGAGGACACGTGGTCGGAGTCAACAACAACACCGACTTCCTGCGCGCAACGCGGGAGGGCACTCTCACCGCTGAAGCCACCCCGATTCATCGCGGACGCACCCAGCAACTCTGGGAAGTTCGCATCACCGACGAGAACGACCGACTCGTTTCCAAGGGACAGGTTCGCCTCGCGAACATCACCGAGGTGGCGAAGATCGGAAACTGACCACCCGGCAGTCGATCGAATGACGGAGGGCGGCTGTGGAGTTGAACTCCACAGCCGCCCTCCGCCGGTCACTCAGGTGTTGATTCAGCCGGCGGCCTTCTGCTGCTTGCCGGCAGCCTTCTTGGCTTCGCCATTCGAAGCGCTGCCGGACTCCGTCGCTTCCTTGTTCTTCTTCTCCAATTCGCCCATCGCGTTTCGCGCGAAGACCTGCTGCTCGGTGGACGCCATCTGAGCACGGCCACGCCCGAAGAACGTCACCGCCCATGACAACAGCGTCGAGGCACGGGAACGGAATCCGACGAGGTAGAGGAGGTGAATTGCCAGCCAGGCAACCCACCCGATGAAGCCGCTGATCTCGAGCTTGCCCACCTTGGCTACCGCGCTGAAGCGCGAGATCGTTGCCATACTGCCCTTGTCGAAGTACTTGAACGGAACTCGTTCCGACGGGGACTTGCCGTCCAGTGACGCTTTGATCTGCTTGGCCGCATACTTGCCACCCTGCATGGCAACCTGAGCCAATCCGGGCAGCTTGTCGAGCGACATCATGTCGCCGATGACAAAGACGTTGGGGTGCCCGGGCAGAGACAAGTCGGGATTGACCATGACGCGGCCGGCGCGGTCGGTTTCTCCGCCGCTCTGTTCTGCGAGCTGCTTGCCGAGGGGGCTGGCCTGCACGCCGGCGGACCACACCTTGCACTGCGACTCGATACGGCGAAGCGTGCCGTCCTTCTCCTTGATGATCAGACCGTCGTTGTCCACGTCGGTGACCATCGCGTCGAGCTGGATCTCGACGCCGAGCTTCTCGAGCGTCTCGGCAGCCTTGCGGCTGAGCTTCCCGCCGTACACGGGCAACACGGCAGGGGCGCCGTCGAGGAGCACCACGCGCGCTTCACGAGGATCGATCTTGCGGAACGCGCCGTCCAGCGTTCGACGGGAAAGCTCGGCGATCTGCCCGGCCAACTCCACGCCGGTGGGGCCGGCGCCGACAACGACGAAGGTGAGCAAGCGCGCACGCTCGGCGGGATCGTCCGACAGTTCGGCCTGTTCGAAGGCCCCGAGGATTCGTCCGCGCAGTTCGAGGGCGTCGTCGATCGTTTTCATTCCGGGGGCGAACTCCGCGAACTGGTCGTTGCCGAAGTACGACTGACCGGCACCGGCTGCCACGATCAGACTGTCGAACGGCGTAACAGTGACGCGTTCGAGCAGGCGCGAGGTCACGGTCTGATTCTCGAGATCAATGGTCTCGACCTCACCGAGCAGTACCTGTGCGTTCTTCTGCTTGCGCAGCACCAGTCTCGTGGCGGGAGCGATGTCACCGACCGAGAGGATGCCCGTCGCAACCTGATAGAGGAGCGGCTGAAACAGATGGTGGGTTGTACGCGCGATCATCGTGATGTCGGCATCGGCTTTTTTG
Organism: Rhodococcus sp. MEB032; assembly: GCF_030208925.1. Taxonomy (NCBI): domain Bacteria; kingdom Bacillati; phylum Actinomycetota; class Actinomycetes; order Mycobacteriales; family Nocardiaceae; genus Rhodococcus; species Rhodococcus sp. MEB032. Next base: position 69,306 of record NZ_JARVSY010000032.1, on the reverse strand, counting down.
AGAGCCTGAGTGCCGAACAATCCTCCGAAGCCGGAACCGATCACCACTACGCGGTGGCGGTGCGGTTCAACCGACTGGATGCTCATTCCGTACTCCTCGAGTTCTAGGCGACAGTCCTACGGTAGTCCCACCGCGGCCGAGCTTCTCTGCGAGCAGTCCGACGCGCGCCGGTGTGTCCGAATCGATCAAGCGGCCTCGAGGGTGATCACTCCCGAGGTGATCGGCTTGGCCGGACCCCGGGGTGATCACCACTTTGTCGAGGTGTCGGCTACTGGCGGACGGACAAGATGAACAGTGCGATGCATCCGCCGACGAAAACCAGGATCGACAGGGCCACCGAGGCATACCCGACACCCACTCCAATTGCTGCCCAGTCCATGTGCCCAACCTCTCTTACGGTGTAATCCGGGATTCAGATCACATCTGCCTAGAGACATCACACCTCATCTGTCCCAACTTTCGAAACCCGGCACGCCCAAGCGTTGACATGCAAGTAAATGCTTGCATATTGTGAAGTTGTGAACGACCGGATGAATGCAGCCTTCAAAGCACTGGCCGATCCCACACGAAGGCTTCTCCTGGACCGCTTGTTCGTAGCCAACGGTCAGTCGCTCGGCGAGCTGTGCGACAGCCTCGACATGAGTCGGCAAGCTGTCACTCAACACCTCACCATGCTCGAGGACGCCAATCTGATCAGCACGGTCCGACAGGGGAGGGCAAAGCTTCACTATCTCAATCCCGTTGCGCTCGAGGAGATTCGAGAGCGGTGGATCAACAAGTTCGAGGTACCGCGCCTTCATGCGCTCAGTACCGTCAAAAAAATCGCGGAGGAAGCCATGACCGACAAGCCCAGTTTTGTGTACGTCACCTACATTGCGAGCACGGCGGACAACGTCTGGAAAGCGCTCACCGACGCACAGGCCACCGCAGAGTATTGGGGACACAGCAACGTCTCCGACTGGCAGCCGGGATCGACCTGGGAGCACCGCCGGATCGACGGTTCGAACATTGCCGATGTAGTCGGCACCGTAGTCGAGAGCAACCCTCCGTCGAGGTTGGTCACCACCTGGGCTGATCCGAACGGCGAACCGGGCGTCGACATCTCTCGGGTGAGTTTCGACATCGAAGCCTTCGGCGCGATCGTGCGACTGACCGTCAAACACACCGATTTGGCGGACGAATCGGCTCGCATGGAGGTGGCCGGCGGATGGTCGGCGGTGCTGTCGAACCTGAAGTCCTACCTCGAAACCGGAAATACTCTTCCGGTGGCGCCGTGGGAGATGCCGGTCGGTTGACGGTTGTCGACCGGGACAAACGAGTCCCCTGAACAGGAGGAGATCGCCGTACGTTTGTCCGAACAGTCGGCCCAGTCCGGACTCAAATTCGCATAACCGTCAAATATCGGCGCGTTCAGTCTGTAAAGTTGCCAGAAGGATGCTAGCGTTTTGCCCGACATCGAGTGAGGACGACCTCGTCTCGGACGCATGGGAGAAACACTATGGGCGGCGACGCTTTTCAGAATGTTCCTGTTGATCGACGCAAGTTCGTCAAGACAGTTCTAGCGGCCTCGGCGGTAACTGTGCCAGTCGTGACGTCGATCAGCCTCGGTGGTGCGGCGCCGGCCTTCGCAGCCGGTGACACGCCGAATCTTTCCGGAGCGCCAAGTCGTGGCCAGCAGAATCCGAATCAACCAGGCGGCGAGCAACCAGGCGGGAATCAACCCGGTGGTAATACTCCGGGAGGGAATCAGCCGGGCGGAAACGAGCCGGGCAATCCCGGATCATCGGGAAGTTCGGGATCGTCAGGAAGTTCGGGTAGTTCCGGCAGTTCGGGATCGTCCGGAAGTTCCACAGGTTCCGGATCAACCGGTAGCTCGTCAGGTTCGGGTGGAACGACGACCGCCAAACCCACCGGGCCGACAGCGCCGACGGAGCCGACCGTCCCGACTGTGCCAACCGTACCGACGGTGCCGACCACTCGCACCGAGCCGACCTTCCCGACCCCTCCGACCCAGCCGACAAATCCCACGGAACCTACGTAGCCGACACGACGCGACTGGTTCCGAGGGGGAACACCGACGATGACAGAGTTCGACGTCGCGCTACACCGCGCTCTGAAGAAGTTTCAGAGCGCGGGGTCAGTTCAGGTGAAGGAGACTCCGCCACACGGAGAACCGGCCGATCTGACTGTCGCGATCGCGACCTACGACGATTTCGACGGCGCGTACTTCACGATCCACTCGATCTTGGTCCATCATCGCGAGGTTCTGGACAGAGTCGAATTCGTCTTGTTGGACAACAACCCAGAGGGGTTGCCGGCGCCGATGCTCGAATCGTTTGCCGGTTACATCGATCGGTTCCGCTACATCCCGTTCACCGACGTTCGATCGACTGCGGTGCGGGACGTCCTGTTCCGCAAGGCCACCGGAAAGTATGTCCTTGTCCTCGACTCTCACGTGATCTTGGCACCGGGATCGTTGTCGGCGTTGCTGGCGTATTTCGATGCGGACCCGGAAACCGACGATCTGATCCAGGGACCGATGCTCTCCCAGGATTCCTCGCACATCGCGGCCACCCACATGGACCCCAAGTGGCGCAACGGGATGTTCGGCTCGTGGGGAGTTGATCCGCGAGCGAAGCAACACCCGGACGTGCCTTTCGAGATCGTCATGCAGGGCCTCGGCTCATTTGCCTGCAGGCGTGAGGCATGGCCGGGATTGAACTCGCACTTCACCGGATTCGGCGGTGAAGAGGGATACATCCACGAGAAGTTCCGGATCAACGGCGGAAAGGTCGTCTGCCTTCCGACATTTGGTTGGCACCATCGATTCGAGCGCCCGGCCGGTGTCCCGTATCGAATAAACTGGGAAGATCGTGTTCACAATTACCTGCTCGGTTGGAGTGAGGTCGGATGGGATCTCGACTCACTCCATCATCAGTTCTCCAGGTACCTCGGTGATTCGTATCCCGAGATTCGTCGCCGTGCCGAGCTGAGCGTCCAGCGACCCGAGTTGGTCTTCGGTGGGGTGGTCGTTCTCAGCGACGACGGCCGAGTCGCTCCGTGGCGTTCATGCCTGGCGGAGGCCGAGTCGATCGAACTGACCGTTCACCGTGCCATTCCGGCGGAGGACGACGGTCCGGATGGGTGGAGGACGGCCTCTGCGTTCGTCGCCGGACTCGACAAGGCAATTCTGCTGGGCTGGAAGTCGGTGGTTTTTCTGGACGAGGCGCGCGTGATCGAACCCGCGGTTATGTACAAGCTACGGAACATCGTCGACGACCTCCCCGCCGAAGCCGATACGGCTGTCATCCACGCACACGGCGAAGATCTGGTCGGAGCTGCACTGATTGTTCGCGCGGCGACATACGGAACTTTGCGAGACGAACTCTCACGAAGGATCAACGGACCCGTGCCGTCCGACTTCTCACTGGCGGCTTATCTGCTCGAGCGAGGCGCAGTCGACGTTGTGCTCGATCGCCCACTGTCGCCTGTCCGAGTAGGGGGAGAACCCAACCCCGTTGTCGAGGATTCTCAGTCGGACCTCGGTGTTGCCGTCGTGAATCTCGATCTTGACATCGACAGATGGAAAGCGTCCTGGCATAGATTCATTCGCTTACCGCGCGTAACAGCGGTGGAAAGAGTGTCGGCTTTCGAGGACGCGATGAATCAGGACGCGGCCTTCACCGTCTCGTGGCGTCGTGCGCTCGCTCGGGCGACTGAGAAGGGCTGGGATTCGGTCCTCATCGCTGCTGACGACGTCAGTTTGCTGGATGCCGCCGCATCGATCCTTGGCCATGCCCGCGAAGAGTTGGATCACGGCGATTGGGATGTCGTCCACCTCGGACACGACCCGAAATCGAGGGACGGAGCTCTGCTCGACGGTTCGGCACTCTTGCGCACCAGTCCTGAGAACCGTGGAGTCCACGCCGTTCTCGTACATTCGCGCGCCTTCGAGCGAATTCTCGATGAGATTGCGGATCCGGAGTCAGATCCCGAAGCATTCGGACAATGGGCGGGTCACTACCGAACTCTGGGCGACTACCTGGTGGATGCGAGTGCCGGGGGAGCGCTCACGTGCCTGACGCTGTCGCCCGGCATCGCCTCCACACGCAGCCTGATTCGTTCGGGCGCAATCGAATCCGAATACTCACGACGCTTCGCACTGTGAGACCACCACCAAAACGAAATCGGATTCGCTGAATCAAGGAGATATCTTGACCGAACTACTCGAAGGTGTGAGACCGCAACGCTCTCAGACGGTGGAGAGCAACGATCTCACCGACGGTGTTGTGCTGTACGACAGCTCCAGCGAGGTTGCCCATCACCTCAACCCGGTCGCGACGTTGGTGTGGGAACTGTGTGACGGCCGGACCGTCAGCGAAATTGTCCAGGCCGTGGCAGAAGTGCTCGAGATCCCTGACGACGAGGCGAAGTCGGTAGTCAACGAGACGTACGGACAGCTGAGCACCTCTCGTCTGCTGGTGTGAGAATTCCGTGACAGGCAACCACGTACCACAATTCCGGGCGCACTACCTTTGGGTTGACGCGATTGTGCGCGGTTTCCGCATACCCGAGGTCAGTGTCGTCGAGCATCGGATTGCCAGCCCGTGGCCTGCGGACAACAACGTCGAAGTTCGGATTCAGCGGAATCGAGCGACATTCGGTCGCTGGGACGTCACCATCGAATCGACCATCGGCGGCAGCCATGAAACGCTGATCGGTCTGGACGGTCTCCAGCTCGCGGAGAGCGTGTACCGCACGGTGCACCGGGATGTCATGACGGCCGCGCACGCCCGACAGTGGACACGCCTGCACGCCGCTCTGGTCGACTGCAACGGTGTGAGAGTGGCGATCGCCGGGCATTCAGGGGCGGGCAAGACCACCTTGGCGCTCGCCCTTGCCATGCGGGGTGCACAACTGCGTGCTGACGAAGGCGTCTTCATTCGTGGTACCGAAGCTGTGGGCTTACCGCGGCGGGTTCACCTCAAAGCCGGTACGTTCGACGTCCTCCCGGAGATCAAAGCGCACGATTCGCTGTATCTTCCGTACGCCCCGCCGGTGTGGGCGTTGGACCCGTCGACCTTGCCTGCTGAACGAAACGTCAGCTCGGCGGTTCGCGGAATCGATCTGGTGCTGATCCTCGATGGATGGGACGAGGCGCCGACTCGACTCGCTCCGATGCCCGTATCCCAAGCGATACAGTCGCTGGCCGGGCAATCCGCACTGTGGTCCGACAATCACGGAGTGACCCTGAGAAACATCGCTGCTCTACTCTCGAATGCCCCGTGCTACAGACTGATTCGACATCACGGCGATACCGGCGCCGACACGGTGGAGGAACTGGTGGCGTCATGCGTGACACCCGGTACCTGATTTCCATGTTGAAACCCGAGTGTGGGGCCGACGTCATCCGCTTGTGTTCGCAGCAGGATTGGCCCAGAGTCATCGACGCCGCTGTAAGGCACAAGGTATTGCCGCTGCTCGCCTCCCGAGCGGTCGAGGCCGGCTTCGCATCGGTCCTACCTGCGAGCTTCGCGGAAATGCTGTCGGAATCCTCGGCCACCGCATCGAGTCCGGAATTGACGCTGAGCCTTGTCCATCACCGAAACACCATAAGGATCTCGGACCTCGACGCGCAACGAGTGGAACTGCAAGAGCTGTTACACAGCAACGGATTTCCGACGGTTGCACTGAAGGGTGCCGCCCTTCTCGAGCGAAGAATCTGGCCGAACCCGGCAGCTCGACGGATGACGGACATCGACCTTTTGGTCGTCGACCCTGCACATGCCGTTCCGGCCAACGACGCGATCCTCGATTTCGGCTACCGAATGGTCCGCCCCGACGAAGTGGACTCCGACTCCATCGATCACGACGATCACCAGGAACCGGCACTCCTTCGCGACGACCGTCATGGCTCCGTCGAAATCCATTCGCACTTACTTCCGAGGTTCGCACGTCACGCGCTGACCCGAGAGGCCGCGGTCCGAGAAATCAGCGCGGAGGCGGAAGGATCCCGCCTTGCGATGGCCGACGTGACGCTGCACGTCATCGCTCACGCGCGGCTTGCCGATCGGGCCTTGATTCGAGCCGATTTGTCGTTGAACAGTGTCTTCGACGTGGGGTACCTGCTCACTTCCGAACCGGAACTCGCTGTGACGCTCTCCAGACGCCAGTTGCCACGCGATGTCCGTCGGGCGGTGAACGTCCACTGGGCGGCGGTGGAATCGATCTTCGGCGTCAGTACCGGAATGACGACCATCTCGGCGCGTTGGTGGTGGCGATGGACGCTGTGGTTGGCGGATCGCCCACGCCTGCACTCGCTCTACCGCGATCTGGTCATGGTGCCGCTCTTTCTCGACCGTGATCGGCTTTCCATCCGGGACGGGCGCGACCTACGTGGATGGGACTTGGCCCGCTCACGCGTGTCCCACTTCGTCCGTCGTGCGAGGACTGCCGTCGAAGATGCCGGGGGAGCGGCGTGAAAGTACTGATCACGGGCGGAGCGGGATTCATCGGAAGCACCGTCGCGTCGAAGTGCGTCGACGCCGGGATCGATGTCGTGATTCTCGACAACCTGCTGACCGGCCGCGCCGAATTTGCGCACAGATTCCCGTTCTACTGCGGCGACATCGCGGACGAGAAACTGCTCGACAAGGTATTCGCAGATCATTCCGATATCGATGCGACAGTTCACTGTGCGGCCTTGATCGTGGTCGGAGATTCCGTGAGTAACCCGGCGCGGTACTACGAGAACAACGTATCCAAGTCGCTGACGCTGGTATCGAGTGTCCTTCGGAACGGGTGTGAGCGCTTCTTGTTCAGTTCCTCTGCGGCGGTGTATGCGCCGAGCGACGGTGGGTGTGTCGACGAACGTTGGGGGATCGCACCGCAGAGTCCCTATGCGCACAGCAAGGCTCAGTTCGAAACGATGCTCGACGACATTGCGGCGGCCACTAAATTATCGGCGATATCTCTACGCTACTTCAATCCGGTCGGGGCAGATCCGGAGCTACGAAGTGGTACACCATCGGCACGCCCGACCCACGCACTCGGAAAGCTGTTCGAATCATATTCGACAGGAACGCCTTTCAGGGTTACGGGAACGGATTGGCCGACGCGCGACGGATCCGGAGTGCGTGATTACGTTCATGTCTGGGACCTTGCAGACGCTCATGTTCGAGCACTCGAAAGGTTCGACCGGGTCACCGCTGAATCATCACGCATGACTGTGGTCAATCTGGGCAGCGGGCGGGGGACGACGGTGTGGGAGCTGGTACACACATTCGAGAACGTGCTCGGCGAAGATATCGACGTGGTCGCTGCCGGCCGACGCACCGGTGACACTGCCGGCGCTTATGCGTCGAACGATCGTGCGTTGCGACTACTCGGGTGGGTTCCGACATTCACCCTGGAACAGGGGATCGAGGACACCGCGCGGTGGCTGGCAGTGCGGCCGCACCTGCTCAACTCGGTGTAGCCGAACGTCAGCCCGTCGGGTCGTCGTCAACGGTGATGTTGTTGCTACGTAGCCAGAAGGTGGCGTCCGGATCCCACCCGGCGAGCACGGTGGCCCCCGCGTTGGCCGACAACGGGATCGCGATGCCTGGCGTGGTCAGATAAGCCATCATGGTCAGGTGCACGGCGTCGTAATCTGCAGCGACCGAAACCCAGTCCGGAATGAACCAGTCACGGTATTCACCGGTCGTGTCGTACCACACGGAGCGACGTGAAGCGGGCACTGGCAGGGGATAGGTATCGACCAGATTCGCCCAGTCCTGCGGACCGGTGATCTCGTAGATCCGGGGCGCGCCGTAGATCCTTACCGGCTGCACCCGCGCCTCGTTCGAGGAGCTGTCTTCTTCGAGAAACACCCCGAGCGCCCCGATACCGTCGCGGGCCCTGGTTGTTTCGGTTGTACCGTTGGCAAACGGGATAGACCACCATTCGCCTCCGATGTGACGGTCCGGATCTTCGATCTGGTATTCCAGAAACTGACGTTCGTTGTCGAGTGCCTCAGCACGCCACTGTTCGAGGCCGTCCTCTGCACGGTAAATCCGCAAGGGTAGGTCCGACCAGCCGTAAATAGGGTTTCGCTTTTCAACCAGATTCTGGTTCAGACGGTCGATCGGCTCGGTCCACCAGGCAGTGTGTGGGGAGTCGAGTAGTGCTTCGGCAACCGGTCGCAGCGCCGCTGCGACATCCGGCCGGACGAAGATCAGGTCTTCTTCGTCCGGCGGCTCCCAGTAGCGTGCGCAATCTACGGCATACGCAAGACAGTGCAGAATCTCGAGTTCCGACATTTCTGCTGGCACGCGTGCCCGACGTTCGCACAGAAGCGACGGCCACGTGGTGAACCGAGGACGAGTGCAACGGAATCCATGTGGGTAAAGCTAGCGGACAAGCTGACGGGGGACGTTCGAATATCCATTACTTGACATAATGTAGATTATCGGCAAATTCTCGACCTGGCGATATCCGGCTCACGCCTTGTTCGTGCAACCTTCTTTGTTTCCGCCCACCTATGTCTGTCTGCCGGTACATTTGCCGGCTTTCCTGCGTTTCCGTCCGAGATCTGCGACCGGCTTGCGCGACTCGACTATTGCGACTCCGCGATCGCCGGCTGAATTGCTGCCGATCACCGCCTGGCCTCGCCGGCGACTGCGGCTACGCCGCGCGACCTGGACATCAGGAACGACCAATAAGTGCTCTGATGTGGATTGATGCCGATAAACACGTCTCACCGACTTCCGGCTACCCCACCTCAATTCGTCACTGTGACGTATTATGGTTGACAGGCTGGAGGCGAGTTCAGTTCCATTGTCATCGCCACGGACTACTATCGCCGCATGTGTTGTATTCGACCGGCCGCTTCTCATGGTCAGTGGCCGCGATGAGCGACACACCCAAGGTCGTGCATCGCTGGCTCGCAGTGCCAGACCAGTTTGACCGATTCACGCGATTCTTGCGCGACAACGGAATTCTCATGCCGACTCGGATAGGCATCGGCGTATTGGTTTTCCTCCTGGGTATCACGATTCTGCTGAAGCGACTGGGCACTCATTCGGTACAGACCATCGGATTTCCGTTGGACGTCGTCGTCGCAGTGCTTGTGATGATCGGCGGAATTGCCTTGCCTGTCATAGCGACCACCCGTGAAAGGTCGTATTTCTTCGTCGTTGCCGGGGACTTCGCTGTTGCGGTGATCGTGCTGGCCGAGGCGAATCCGGATCAGAGATTGCTTGGATGTCTCGTCTTCGGGCTCGTCGGCTCGTACATAGCCTTCTTTCACAATCTTCGAACTCAGCTGTGGCACCTGCTGTTTTCCGGGGCGGTCATCGTTGTTGCCAGCATCGGCGTGTTCACCGATGTACCTTCTGGCCTTCCAGACGTCCTGGGACGCATTGCCTTTGCCATTCCTGTCATCACTGTCATACCGGTGGTCACGCAGATTGCTCTGGCGCTCCTGAGCAACGACGCTCAAAGCTCAGAACTCGATCCGTTGACGGACCTGCTGAATCGGCGCGGACTCGCACGGCGGACTTCCGAATTACTACAAGCGAAATCCAGCCTCGACCAGTCCTTGCTGGTGGTGGTGATCGACATCGACAATTTCAAACACTTCAACGACACCTACGGTCACGACGTCGGCGACCGAGTCATACTGCGCACGGCCTATCGACTACACGACTGGGCCAGATCGGACGCGGCGATAGCGCGCATCGGCGGTGACGAGTTCGTCGTCGTTCAGATGATGCCGTTGCCGTACGTCGGCGATCTACTGGCCCGGATCGCGCCCATCATGAACTCCCCTACAGGCGAACCAATCTCGACGACAAGCATCGGCATAGCCATCCACAACGGCGCCTGGCCGGACGTACAAGCAGCAGAAAGTGGCGTTCACGATCTACATCGCCTCGCCGATTCGGCGATGTACGAAAGCAAGAGAATGGGTGGAAATCACGTCCACTCCATCGTTCTCACCGATCAACAGCTACAACAGCCACAACAGTCAGGCGGTCGTTCAGTCCTCTGAATCGTCGATCAGATGCATCGCGGCTTCCTCTGCCGACGCTGCGCCGCCGTCGATTCCGACGTCTCCGGCAATGAGTTCACTTTCCTCGTCCTCGTATCTGCCCTCGTCTTCGGCAACGAGACGCCCGACCCGACGGTTACCCACTTCGTCACCGTTCGGGAATTCTTCTTCCCGTTCGAATTCGTCGGCATCGGCGGGATCCTTCAAAGGATCTCCGAGCGACGCGTACGGATCGGGTTCTTCTTCGGCCAGGCGCTCGTCGAGGGTCTCCCCCGCTGATTCCTCGCTGCCGGTCAACCCGTGGGCATCAAGTCCCAGTGGGCGTTCCGGTGGTGAGATTCCCTCGTCGAGAATGTCGTCGACGCCTCGATCGATCAGAGTGTCTTCAGGTTGAAGCTGGTCGTCGGGATCGAGACTGTAATCGCCATTGCCGGCCGCGCCGGTGTCATCCGTGTCGCTCATACGATCAACGATGCCACGGGCACACCGAGTTGGCCATGTGCCGCGCCTGCTCGATACGTCACTCCGGAGACATTCAGCACGAACGCGGGGCCGGCACTCCGTCGAATCGGTCCTGTAGGTACTCGAATGCGGTGGGCAGACCGAGGACCGCAGTGGTGAGGTGGTCCGGGCTGGGGAACAGTTGGGATTGAATCGTGGCTCCGGCGGCGCAGTACCGCGAAATCGTGTTGACCACCGAATCGATGGGGATTAGAACGTCGTCGGGCGTGTGCCATTCGAACACCGGGGCAGTCGGCACACCCGGATAGAGTTCGACGCTGTTGTCGTCCATCACCTTTCGCACTTCAGGGCTGGACAGCAAGGATGTCGACGTCGACACCTGAGAGGCACTGCGCCCGGCACCGACCCTGAGGATGTCGTTGGTGCACGCGTTGGTGAGTTCGGCCCGCATCGACCGTCCGAGGTCGTTGAGTTGGTTGCTCAGCGGCAGTAGGTCGGGATACTCGCGTTCGAGGCCCATGGCTGCGGCGAAGGCGAGGCCGAATGCCGGGTGCGGATCCTGTCCGAGGCCGTTTGCCATCTTGGACAGATTCATCGGGACGCCGCCCTCGGCTACACCGACAAGGTTGACCTCGGGTGCGTAGCTCGGGGCCAGTGCGGCCGCCCACGCGGTGGCCATGCCGCCGCCGGAGTAGCCGGCAATACCGACAGGGCTGGCGCCACTACGCAATTCGGGGACTTTCTGAACGGCGCGGATACCGTCGAGCGTGATCTGTCCGCCCAGGCGCGCGGCGCCGTACGCACTGTTGGGTCCGAGATGGTCGGGAAGGGCAATAGTCCATCCACGTTGCAGCGCGACGTTGAGGATGGGCGCTTCACGGATGACGATGTTGGGATCCGATGCGTAAAGCGCGCGAGATGGCGCACATCCCGTACCGAGTGCATTGACGATGTGCTGATACGAGAGCAACGGGCCGTCTTGTGCTTGATTCGGCGGGACCAGGATCGTGCTGACCGCGGCAATAGGCTTGTTCTCGGAGTTCGTGGACCTGTAACTGACCTGCCAGATCGCGACGCCGGGAAAGGTCATCAGGTCAGGGGCCCGGCGCACGGAGATCGGCGTGCCGGCGGTCCCCTCGGCCGCTGCTTGCGAATAGAACGGGTCCGGGTCCGGTGCCGGATATGCGGGATCGGCCTGTGCAGTCCCCCCGGAGAGCAGTGCGGCAGTCAGTGCAGCGGCAGTCAGCATCGATCCGGTAAACACGCGTGTGGTTCGCAGTTTCAACGTTTTCCCCTCGTCCGGACCCACCCGGGGTCCATCACCCTGTGTGTTTCACTCATACCCATGTCGAACCTGGTTCAGACACCCCACTGAGCGATAACTTCTCGCAATCGTACAGCTATGGTTGCCGCCGGACCCGGTTCGATCATCTGGTTGTGTTCGCAATCGACTTCGGTGACTCGGATGTCCCCTTCTACAAACCTTCGCCATTCGGCGACATCGTGTCCGTTCTCCGTAGATCTTCCGGCTACGAAGAACTCGATGGCTCCAACGTGGACAGGCGGTTGGTGCCGATTCGTCAATTCGACGGAGTGGGAGTAACCGCGACTGATCCGCGCCAGATGCTCCGCTTCGATTCCGATTCCGGCACCCAGGGTCTGCTCCAGCAATTCCGCCGCTTCTTCGAAGGTCTCGACCGTCTTGGATCCCGCCGGCATCGCGAGCCCGGCCAGTAGTTCGGAGACCGAGAGTTCTGCGGGCTGATCGGAATCCGACGACGGATAGCTGTCGAGTATCGACAGAGTCACGTCACGTCCGCTCCGAGTGAGGCTGTGTGCCACGGCGTGTGCGATCACGCCGCCGAGCGACCAGCCGGCCAGATGGATCGGGCCGGTCGATGCCACGGCTGCAATGCGATTCGCGTAGTCGTCGGCGAGTTCGGTCAGCGAGTCGAAGCTGGGCCCGCCGCTCAGGGACGGTAGCTGAAGACCGTAGACGGGTTGATCCAGCTCGAGATGCTTGACGAATTCTGCGTAACCCCAGGACAATCCGATACCCGGATGGACGAAGAACAGTGGTGCACGATCGGATCCGGCGCGCAGCGTGATCATCGGGGCGAGAAGATCCGACGAATCGTCCGGCGAGTGTGCGTCCATTCCGTCGGCAGCCCGGGCGACTCCGGCAGGTGTCGGGTCCAGGAAAAGCGATTGCAACGGCACTCGCATCCCGAGACGCTTCTCGAGTTCGATGGTGATGCGAGTGGCCACGATCGACGTTCCGCCCAGTTCGAAGAAGTCGTCGTCGACGCCGATGTGCTCGTGCCCGAGCACGGTCTCGAAGATGTCGACGACCGTTCGTTCGGTGTTGTTTGTCGGCGGTGCGTACGGGACCGTGCGTCGCTCGAAGCTCGGGGTCGGCAGTGCCTTGCGGTCCAGCTTGCCGACCGGTGTCACCGGAATGCGGTCGACGACGACGATCGCGCCGGGAACCATGTGCGCGGGCAGGCGAGAAGACAGATGGCGGCGAAGCTCCCAGTCGTCGACGGTCTGTCCTTCCACGGGCTGGATGTAGGAGGCGATCATCGTCTCCCCCGACGGCGCTTCGTGCCCGAGTGTGGCGGCGAAGTAGACGGATGGGTGTGCCATCAGAACAGAGTCGATTTCGCCGAGCTCGATGCGGAATCCGCGGACTTTGATCTGGAAGTCGCTGCGGCCCAGGTATTCGAGGGTGCTGTCGGAGCGCCAGCGCACCAGGTCGCCCGTGCGGTACATCCGCTGGCCTGGTTCGCCGAACGGATCGGCGACAAATCGGTCGGCGGTGAGGTCGGGACGATTGTGGTATCCCCGGGCGAGTCCGGGGCCGGTCACGTACAGCTCCCCGATGACTCCCACCGGCACGGGCTTGAGGTGCCCGTCGAGGACCAGTCCGGCAAAGCCGATGGCCGGTCGTCCGATGTTGATGTCCTTGCCCGGCCGCATGGGTTCACTGACGCTGGCCTGGATGGTGGATTCGGTGGGTCCGTATCCGTTGAACATGCGACGGTCGCGGCCCCAGATGTCCACGAGTTCGGGTGGGCAGGCCTCGCCACCGACTGCGAGTACGCGGAGTTCGGGTAGCGCGGAGCTTTCGATCGAGCTGAGCGCGGTCGGAGTGATGAACGCGTGTGAGACGTGTTCGTCGGCAAAGATTTCGGCCAACTCGGATCCGCCGAAGACCGTCGGTGGGATGACGACCAGGCACGCTCCGCTGCCGAACGCCATCATGAGTTCGAAGACCGAGGCGTCGAAGCTCGGTGATGCCAGGTGAGAGATCCGCGAATAGGGCTGGACGTTGAATCTCTGATGTTCCTCGGCGTTGAGGTTTGACAACCCGAGGTGGGTGACGATGACGCCCTTCGGCTTCCCGGTTGAACCCGAGGTGTAGATCAGGTACGCGGGATGCCCGTGATGCAAGGGGATCGTGCGGTCGCGATCGGTGATCGCGGCTGCGCTCTGGGCGTCGATCTCGTCGACGGTCTCGGCTTCATCGAGGACCATCCACTCGACCGTGTCGGGAAGTTGACTGCGGTGAGCGTCGTCGGTGATGCCGAGTACGGCCCGCGAATCGTCGAGCATGTGGTTGATGCGATCGTCGGGATAGTTCGGGTCGACCGGCAAGAACGCTGCACCGGTTTTCGTGACCGCCCAGATCGCGACGATCTCCGCAGTGGACCGCGGCAGACCCAGCGCCACAAAATCTTCGGGACCGACGCCGCGCCGACACAGCGCGCGCGCCAGCTTCGTCGATTCCTCGTCGAGCTCGCGGTAGGTCATCGACCTCTCGCGACTCGAGAGGGCTGGGGCATCCGGGTTCGAGGCGACTGCTTCGGCGAGGATCTCCGGCCACACCCGCGCTCGAGTCGCGGCGGCACCGGATGCCGGCACCAGGGCAGCTGTTTCATCGGCGCCGAGGATGCCGATGTCGGCGATACGTGTTGCGGGTTCGCGTCCGACAGCGTCCAGGATCAGGCGCAGTCGGTCGGCAAACCGACGAATGGTGGCGGGTTCGAAGAGATCGGTTGCGAAGTCGAAGGCTGCGGACATCCCAGCCGGGATGCCGAACTCGTCGAACTTCTCGTCGACGATCAGCTCCAGGTCCTCCTTCGCGAATTTGGTTTCCACGGTCAGTCCGTCGATGTCGAGGCCGGGTAGGTGGAAATGTGCGGGTTCGTTGTTCTGAAGTTCGAGGGCGACCTGGAACAACGGTGAGTACGACGTGGATCTGGTTGGGTTGATGACGTCGACGAGCCGTTCGAATGGCAGGTCCGAGTTCTGGAATGCGGCCAGGTCGATTTCCCGGACGTGCTCCAACAGGTCGGCAAACGTGATGTCGGGATCGACGCTGGTTCGCAGGACCAGTGTGTTGACGAACATTCCGACGAGATGGTCGAGCGCTGCCTGACCTCGGCCCGCGATCGGTGTGCCGATGGTGACTTCGTCGGCGCCCGACAACTTGGACATCAGCACTGCGAGCGCGCCGTGCAGCGCCATGAACATCGTGACACCGTTTGCCCTGGTGAGGTCCGCGAGGGCGCGGTGGGTGTTCGCGTCGATGTCGAAGGTGAATCGGTCACCGTGGAAGGTCTGTTGCACGGGTCGCGGGTGGTCGGCGGGCAGTGCGATGACGTCGTCGAGTCCGGCGAGTTGCTCACTCCAGTAGTGCAATTGGCGACTGATGACGGATTCCGGGTCGTCTTCCGATCCGAGGACGCGATGCTGCCACAACGTGAAGTCTGCGTACTGCACCTCGAGTGGCGCCCACGTGGGCTCGGTCCCTGCCGTACGCGCCAGGTAGGCCGTCATCACGTCGCGTGCGAGCGGCGCCATCGACGATCCGTCGGCGCAGATGTGATGGACCACGACAAACAGAATGTGAACGGGTTCAGCGGTGTCGAGTCGGAACAGTGCCACGCGCAGCGGCAGGTCCACCGACACGTCGAAGCCGGTCGTGGCGAGTCGTTGCATGCGCTCCGCGAGCTCGTCCTCCCCCAACGTCATTTCACGGACCGGCGGTACTGCCTCGTCGACGGTGAGCACTTGCTGAATCGGATCGCCGCCGACGGCGGGGAACACCGTCCGCAGTGTTTCGTGCCGCTCGACGACGTCGGCGATGGCCTGTTGCATGGCCGTGACGTCGAGGTCACCGGTAAGGCGAACAGCTAGTGGGATGTTGTACGCGGCTGAGCGTGTGTCGAATTGGTTCAGGAACCACATGCGCTTCTGCGCCAACGAGAGCGGGACGCTGCCACTGCGCTCCATGGGAGTGAGCGGCACAGCGCCGACGGCAGTGACAGCGCTGGAGAGCCGTTCGGCGAGCTGAGCCGTCGTCGGTGCCTCGAACAGCACGCGCACCCCGACGTCGATGTTCAGTGCGGAGTTGAGCCGCGAGACCACGCGAGTGGCGATCAGCGAGTTGCCGCCGAGCTCGAAGAAATTGTCGTCGACGCCGACCCGTTCGACGCCGAGTACGTCGATGAACGCATCGGCGATCCGACGTTCGAGGCTGGTGCCGGGCGCCCGGAATTCCACACCGGTTCCGGTGAACTCCGGCGTCGGCAACGCTTTTCGATCGAGCTTGCCGACCGCGGTGCGCGGTAGCTCGTCGACGATCATGATGCTGGCCGGAACCATGTGCGAGGGAACACGTCCGGCGAGGTGCGCGGTGATCTCTGCCCCGGTCAGCGTCGATCCTTCCTCGACGGTGAGGTAGGACGCGAGAACTGTGGCGCCGGCCGGTCCGTCGACGCCGAGTGTCACGCAATTCGTGACACTCGCCATTGCGGTGATCTGGGCGTCGACCTCGCCGAGCTCGATGCGGAATCCGCGAATCTTGACCTGGAAGTCGCTGCGCCCGACGTATTCGATGGTGTGATCGCTTCGCCAGGAGACGATGTCGCCCGTGCGGTACATCCGGTCGCCTGGCTTGCCGAAGGGGTCGGCGACAAATCGCTCGCTGGTCAGGCCGGGACGCCGGTGGTATCCGCGAGCCAGGCCGATGCCGGCGATGTACAGCTCACCGGGAGCTCCGACGGGTACGGGTTGCAGGCGCGAATCGAGGATCATCTCGTGCACGCCGCGGATCGGTCCACCGATCGTGATGGGTGCGCCCACTGTCATGGGTTCGCTGATGTCTGCCATGACGGTTGTCTCGGTCGGGCCGTAGGCGTTGACGAATTCTCGTCCGGGAGCCCAGAGGCCGACGAGATGCGGCGGTAGTGTCTCTCCCCCGACGACGACGTGCCGGAACTCGTCCAGGCCGGCCGGGTCGACGGTGGCGAGCGCTGCCGTGGTGACGAACGCGTGAGTGACGTGTTCGCGGCGGATGAGACTTGCCAGTTCGGCGCCGCCGTAGATGTCGGTCGGGACGATCACCATGGTGGCTCCGACACCGAATGCCTGCAGGTACTCGAAGACGGCTCCGTCGAAGCTGGGGGTGGCGAAGTGCAGGGTTCGAGAGTGGTGATCTGCGTGGAATCGACGCTGCTGGTCGAGTGCGAAGCTGTCGAGTCCGGTGTGGGTGACGACAACTCCCTTGGGTCGGCCGGTGGATCCCGAGGTGTAGACCACGTAGGCGGCGTTGTCCATGACCACCGGTGCACGCCGTTCGTCCTGGGTGATCGGCAGCGTGCAACTGGTGGCGACGTCGTCGTCGAATGCCTCTTCTCCGAGCACCAACCAGGACACGATGGGTGGAAGTGTGTCGATGGCGTCGACGACGGTCAACCCGAACAGCACCTCGGAGTCGCTGAGCATGTGTTCGATTCGGTCAGCCGGATAGGTGGGGTCGACGGGGACGAACGCTGCGCCGGTCTTGGCCACCGCCCACACCGCGAGTACGGATTCGACGGACCTTTCGATGCCGATGGCAACCGACGTCTCGGGCCCGGCGCCGCGGCGAATCATGGCTCTGGCCAACTGGTTCGAGCGCCGGTCCAGTTCGGCGTAGGTCATGGAACGGCTGCCGGCCGAGAGCGCGATGCGGTCGGGATAGGTGGCAGAGACGTCGGCGAGAATCTCTGGGAGCGTTCGCGCGGAGCGCCCCGGGGAGCCGAAGACCGGCGCAAGATCACGGCTCTCGAACTCCGTGAGAACCTGCAGACGGGCCAGCGGCTGATCCGGTGCCGAGGCGAGTTGCCCGAGGACGATGCCCACGCGCTCGGTGATCTTGGCGACTTCGCGGGCGGAGAAGTGCGTCGGCAAGTACTCCATCTTCAGATTCAGCGTGTCACTTTCGGACGCCACCACGGCAATCGGATAGTGCGCCGAGTCGCGTCCGTCGATGCCGAGAACGTGCATTCCCGCGATGTCGGTTTCGGCGGTCAGGGCTGTCTCGTCGACGGGATACGACTCGAATACCGTCAGGGTGTCGAAGGAACCGGCGGCGCCGACTGCTCCGGCGATGTCCGACAGTCCGATGTGGTGGTGGTCGAGCAATGACGCTTGCTCGGATTGGACGCGAATGGCCATTTCGGCGAGGGTTTCTCGGGCGTCGAGGCGGACTCGGACAGGCACCGTGTTGATGAACAGGCCGACTATCGATTCCACGCCGGGCACCTGTGGTGGGCGTCCTGAGACCGTTCCGCCGAAGACGACGTCGTCGCGTCCGAGAAGTTCGGCGAGCACGATTCCCCATGCCACCTGTACCAGGGTCGCCATGGTCAGGCCGCGGCTTCGCGCGAACGCCCGAAGAGTCTCGGCTCGTTCGGTCGGCAGCGAGTACGAGTGGATTTCACTTGCCACGGTTTCGGCGGCGGTGTCTGCCCTCGAGAGGTGGGTGGACGTGTCGACGCCCCGTAGCGCTTCTTGCCACGCCCGTAGCGAAGTCTCGGGTACTTGCTTCGAGATCCAGGAGAGATAGTCGCGATACGACTGAACTCGGGGCAGAATCTCGGGGTCACCGTCGGTTGCGTAGAGAGTGAGCAGGTCTCGAAGCAACAGCGGGGTGGACCAGCCGTCGAGCAGGATGTGGTGGTTCGTCACGACGAGGCGTGCTGTGTCCGGTCCGATTCGCACGAGCATGAAGCGGATCAGCGGGGCTGTTTCCATGTCGAAACGATGAGCGCGATCGCGTTCGAGCAGTAGACCGAACGCGACTTCACTGTCTTCGGCCCCGGACAGGTCGATCTCGGCCCAGCCGATGTCGGCACCGGAACGGATCACCTGCAGTGCCCGCCCTCCCGGTGCGGAGACAAATCCCGCGCGCAGGCTCGGATGACGATCAACCAAGGCCTGCGCGGCGCGGCGCAGGCGCGGCGCCTCCACCCGACCCCCGAGCTCGAGGGTCAGTTGCACCATGTACGGGTCGATTTCAGTTTCGTCGAACTGGGCGTGGAAGAGCATGCCCGACTGCAGAGGTGACAGTGACCAGATGTCGGTCAGGTCGGGGAATCTGCGCTCGAGCTGTTCGATGCTCTGTTGATCCGCGGTGACGAGATCGAGATCGGTGGGCGTGAGCTCGCGCTCGGAGTGTTCCTCCACGTATTCACTCAGTGCGCCCAGTGCTCGGGTCCAGAGCTCCGCCAGTTCGGTGACTTCGGCCTCGCTGAGAATGCCGCGGGGGAAGGACCACGTAGCGCGCAGAATCGGACCGTGTGCGGTATCGGTCGTGACGGCGTTGATGTCGAGCACCGACGCGGCGGCCAATTCGCCGCTGTGCGCTTCGTCGAGGGTCACTTCCGAGATCGGCAGCCACGGCACTTCGCCGTGCTCGGGATCCGAGCCGGCAAATCGTCCGAGGTAGTTGAACGAGATCTGCGGCGTGGGCAGCTCACGAAGTTCCTCGTTTCGATCGAGGTACTTCAGGATGCCGAACCCGATTCCGTTGTCGGGCAGGCCGAGCAGCGTTTCCTTGACGAGTTTCACGGCGGAGGCGGCGGTTGATCCCCCGGCCAGTGCATCGACGACATCGAGTCCGGTGAGATCGATCCGGACGGGGAACAAGGTGGTGAACCAGCCGACCGTGCGCGAGAGGTCGGCGCCCGGTACGGCGTTCTCCTCGCGGCCGTGCCCTTCGAGGTTGACGAGCACGTCCCCGCTGCGCTGTCCGCGCGATCGACGCCAGGCGGTGACGGCAATCGCGAGAGCAGCGAGCAGCCCGTCGTTCACCGAGCCTCCGAAATGCTGAGGCACCGTCGAGATGACGTTCTCGGTCACGGAGGTCGGAACGTCGACGCTGACGCGGTCGACGGTGGCTCCGACATCGACGGCTGGGTCGAGCCCGCGTGCCCCGAGCAATGGCTCGTCGGTCCGCATTCTCGACCACAGGTCGATCTCGTCGCGTCGCTGCGCAGCGGTCTCGGCGAGCGCTGTCGCCCAGCGACGTATCGACGTTCCACCCGGCGGAAGTATCGGTGTTTCTCCGTCGAACGCCGAGGCATAAGCAGTGACCAGGCCCGGGACGAGCATGCGCCAGGACACACCGTCGACCGCGAGGTGATGAAGGACCAGGAGCAACCGTCCGGCTTCGGCCCGGTTGCCGTTCGAGCTGACGGGATCCAACCAGACTGCGCTGATCATCTTCCCGTGTTCGGGATCGAGGCGGCTGGATGCGTCCTGCATCGCGGTTTCCGCAGCGGCGACGAATTCTTCGCCGCTGGTGGACACGATGGAGGTTCGGCGCAGGATGTCGGGGGCGGTGATGCTCCCTGGCTCGCGGATCTCGAGTTGGTGAGTCGCGGCGTCCAGGCGCGCCCGCAGCACGTCGTGACGATCGAGGATCGTTTGCAATGCTCGTTCCAGCGCGGGGCCGGAGACATCCGCGGGCAGTGCGATCAGCGCGCTCTGGCTGTAACTGCGGATCGTGCTCAGGTCACCGCGACTGCGTTCGACGAGCCACTCCATGATCGGCGTGAGCGGTAGCGGGCCGGCTCCCCCGCCGGGTAGCTCCGTGAGAACCGGTGCCGTTTCCGATGATTCGATGAGGAGCACTTTGGTGAGGCCGGCCACGGTCTTCGCTTCGAAGACGTCCCGCGGAGTGAAGACGAGGCCTGCGGACTTCGCCCGTGAGACGAGTTGGATCGACATGATCGAATCGCCGCCGAGACCGAAGAAGGAATCGTCCACTCCGATACTGCCCCGACCCAGCACCTCCGCGAAGAGGTCCGCGAGGACCGCTTCGGTAGCAGTGGCCGGCGCCCGCGTCGCCTCGGTTGTTCCCGTGACGGTGAAGTCCGGAGCCGGGAGGCTGCGTCGGTCGAGCTTTCCGTTGACCGTCAGTGGAAGCGATTCGAGGACGACGATGGCGGTGGGCACCATGTACTCCGCGAGTTCGGCGGCGACGAAGTCGGTCACCGTCGCTGAATCGACGGTACTGCCTGTTTCGGCGACCACGTACCCGACGATCCGCGGTGACGCTCCCTCCGTTCGAACAAGTGCTACCGAGGCAGCGACGCCGGGGCAGCGGAGCATTGCGGCTTCGATCTCGCCGAGTTCGATGCGGAAACCACGCACCTTCACCTGGAAATCACTGCGGCCCACGTACTCCAACTGCCCCGCGTCGTTCCACCTCGCCAGGTCCCCGCTCCGATACATTCGATCCCCCGAACTACCGAATGGATCGGGAAGGAACCGCACCGAAGTCAATGCGGGTTTCCCGAGGTATCCCCGAGTCACCTGATCACCGGCGACGTACATTTCGCCGACGACACCTGGTGGTACCAAGTTCAGTCGCCGATCGAGTACGTAGACGGACAATCCCGGTACTGCTCGCCCGATGATGCTCGCCGACGCGTGCTCGCTGTCGTTGCGGTCGAGTGCGATTCGACTGACGTGCACTGTCGTCTCGGTGATCCCGTACATGTTGACCAACGTCGGAGCCGTGTCGGCCCGCCTGTCGTACCACTTGCGTAACTGCCCGAGGTCGAGCGCTTCGCCACCGAAGACGACGTAGCGCAGTGCAAGGTCGGGATCCGTGCCGTTCGGTGAGTACGCACGGTCGGCTTCGGCGAGTTGGTAGAAGGCGGTGGGTGTTTGGTTCAGCACCGTCACTCGCTCCCTGCGGAGCAGTTCGTGGAACATGTCCGGTGATCTGGTCGTGTAGTAGTCGACGACGACCAGCCGGCCCCCGTGTAGCAGCGGCCCCCACAGCTCCCAGACGGAGAAGTCGAATGCGTACGAGTGGAACATGGTCCACACGTCCGTGTCGTCGAACCCGAACGTCGGGGCGGTGTTGTCCATCAGAGTCAGGACGTTGCGGTGGCTGACCTGGACACCTTTGGGGCGCCCTGTGGATCCGGAGGTGTAGATGATGTACGCGACCGCGTCGGGCAGAAGTGGTGTCGTCCGGTCCGCGTCGGTGATGCGATGGGGCGCGGAGTGATCGAGGCGTACCGCGATCTCCGGCGATCCGAGTTCGACGATGTCGATGCCGGATTCGATGATCTCCGAAGGTAGGTCCCTTCGGAAGTCTCCGGTCGTGACCAGGCATACCGGCCGCGCGTCGTCGAAGAGGAACCGCATGCGCTCGGCCGGGTAGGTGATGTCGACCGGCAGGTATGCCGCTCCGGTTTTGATGACGGCGACGAGGGCGAGCACGAGATCGGTGGTTCTGGGCATTGCAACGGCAACCACGGATTCCGGACCGATACCGCGGCCGATCAGGAGTCGGGCCAGGCGGTTAGCGCGCCCGTCCAGTTCGGCGTACGTCATGGCGCCGTCGCTGTCGTTGACCGCGGTCGACGACGGATGTGCTGCAACAGCCTCGAAGAATCGGTCCGCGATGTTGTCCGCTGGAGCCGGTTCGGCGTGAGTGTTCCACTCGGTCAGCATCTGTCGACGCTCGTCGGCGCCCACGACGTCGATGTCACCGGTAGGAGTCGACGGCTCTCGCGAGACCGCCTCGAGGATGGTGAGCAGTCTGCGTGAGAACGAATCGATCAAGTCACCGTCGAACAGGTCTGTGGCGTAGATGAATTCGGCGTCGATTCCATCCGTTCCGCCATCCGCGTCGTAACGCTCGGTGACCGAGAGTTGCAGATCGAACTTGGCGACGGGTAGGTCGAACTCGACTCCCGAGACCGACAGCCCCGGCAATTCGAGTTGTGGGAGTGCATTGTTGCGGAACTCGATGAGGATCTGGAACAACGGAGTGTGCGAAGTCGAGCGTTCCGGGTCGAGTGCGTCGACCAACCTTTCGAAGGGCAAATCGGTGTGCTGGAACGCGCCGAGGTCGCCTTCGCGAACCTGGGCGAGGACGTCCTCGAACGACGCGTCGGGCGTGATCTGTGTTCGCAGCACGAGAGTGTTGACGAACATACCGACCAGGTGATCGAGTTCGGCCTCGCCGCGGCCGGCGACGGGTGTCCCGATGGCGATGTCCTCGGTACCGGCCAGGCGCGCCGCAAGTACCGCCAGTGCTGCGTGCATGAGCATGAACATGGTGGTGCCGTGCTCACGTGCCAGGTCGGTCAGCGCCCGATGGGTCTGCGGCGATACCGCGAACCGGTGGACCGAGCCGACCATGGACGGCTTTGCCGGACGTGGGAACGACGTCGGCAACGCGATCGGCTCGCCCAGTCCCGCGAGTCGGTCCTTCCAGTAATCGAGCTGACGGGTCAGAGCCGAGTCCGGATCTTCCTCGGAGCCGAGCACTTCGTGCTGCCACACAGCGAAGTCGCCGTACTGCACGGCCAGTTCCGACCAGTTCGGCGCACTGCCGGCACTGCGGGCCGCGTAAGCCGCTGCCACGTCCGCTGCGAGGGGGTTCATCGAGAACCCGTCGGCGACGATGTGGTGGACGACGATCACGAGTACGTGCCTGCGCTCGTCCCCGTCGACGCGCAGGACCGCGCAGCGGATCGGAACTTCGGCCGAGGCGTCGAAGCCTGCCGAGGCCAGCTCGAGGATTCGATCGGACACTCTGGCAGCAGTGACGATTTCCGGCTCCAGGATCGGCATGACCTCGTCGCTGGACATCACCTGCTGAACCGGCTGTCCGTCGATCGAGGGGAACTTCGTCCGCAAGCTCTCGTGGCGCCCCAGTACGTCCGCTACCGCGGCCTGCAATGCGGCGAAGTCCAGATCGCCGTCGAGGCGCACTGCCAGGGGAACGTTGTAGGCGGGGGACGTCACGTCGAACTGGTTGAGGAACCACATCCGCTTCTGTGCCAGTGACACGGGCAGTGGGTCCGGGCGGGATCGCCGAGTCAACGGTGGTCTGGGGCTCTCTCCGCGGCCGACGCTCTCCGCCAGACGAGACAGCTGCCGAACTGTCGGAGACTCGAACAGTCCTCGAACGCCGATGTCGGTGCCGAGAAGTGCGTTGACGCGGGCGATGACGCGGGTCGCGGTCAGTGAGTTTCCGCCGACGTCGAAGAAGTGAGTGTCGATACCGATCGGAGACACTCCGAGCACGTCCTCGAAAACGCCCACCACCAGCCGTTCCAACTCGGTGGCCGGTGCAGTGAGTGTCTCGGCATCGGTGTCGA
Source organism: Rhodococcus sp. MEB032 (assembly GCF_030208925.1). Lineage (NCBI taxonomy): Bacteria > Bacillati > Actinomycetota > Actinomycetes > Mycobacteriales > Nocardiaceae > Rhodococcus > Rhodococcus sp. MEB032. The sequence goes on along the minus strand of NZ_JARVSY010000032.1, from coordinate 45,348 downwards.
AACGAGGCGCCGGAAGAGCAGCCCGATCGACCTTGCCGACGCCGGTCAGCGGTAGTTCGTCGAGCACGACGACGCTTGCGGGCACCATGTGTGCCGGCAGTAGCTCCCGTGCCGCCGCCCGGATGTCCTCGGCGCTCACCCGGCGTTCGTCGTCGCAGACGACATATGCCGCCAAGGCCTGCTCGTCGGAGGGTCCGCGCACCGCCAACGTGACCGCGTACTCCACGCCGGGCAGCTGACCCAACGCCGTGTCGACCTCGCCGAGTTCGATACGGAAGCCGCGGATCTTGACCTGGAAGTCGCTGCGTCCGAGGTACTCGATGGTGCGGTCGCTGCGCCAGCGCACCACGTCGCCCGTGCGGTACATCCGCTCCCCCGGCTCGCCGTACGGGTTGGCGACAAATCGTTCGCTCGTCAGTGGTGAGCGCCCGTGATAGCCGCGCGCGAGTCCGACTCCGGCGACATACAGTTCGCCGGGAACTCCGACGGACACCGGTTGAAGTCTGCGATCGAGGACGACCTCGCTGAATCCGCGGTTCGGCGGTCCGAGATAGACCTTCTCGCCGGCCGGGATGGGGTCGCTGAGGTTGCAGGAGATGGTGGTTTCGGTGGGTCCGTAGACGTTGACGAACGATCTTCCCGGCGCCCAGGTGCGCACCAGGTCCGCCGAGGGCGCCTCGCCGCCCACCGTGATGGTGGTCAGTTCGTCGATTCCCTCGGGATCCACCGACGTCAGCGCTGCAGGCGTGATGAACGCGTGGGTGACATGTCCCTCGCGGAGAACGTCGGCCAGTTCGGTTCCTCCGTAGACGGTGGTGGGAGCTACGACCAGTTCGCCGCCGACGGCGAAGGCGAGCAGGTACTCGAGAACGGAGGCGTCGAAGCTCGGAGAGGCGAAATGCAGTGCGCGTGAATTCTCGGTGAGACCGTAGCGATGACGCTGTTCGTCGGCGAAGTTCTCGAGACCGGTGTGCGTGACGACGACGCCCTTGGGTCGGCCGGTCGAGCCCGAGGTGTAGATGAGGTAGGCAGTGTTCTCCAACCGCGGGGTTCCTCGACGCTCGTCCTCGCGTAGCGGTGCCGCGGATACTCCGGAGAGCCGAGCGATGCTCGTCGGGTCGTCGAGTTCGAGCCACTTCGTCACACCGCCGTCGCCGGGTCTGTGGGCAGCCGTGGTCAATCCGAGCGAGGATGCCGAGTCCTCGAGCATGAACGAGATCCGGTCACTCGGGTAGCGAGGATCGATCGGCACGAAGGCGGCGCCGGTCTTGGTGATCGCCCAGACCGCTGCGACGGATTCGAAGGACCGTTCCACACAGATCGCCAACCGTGAGTCCGGGCCGGCGCCTTCCGAGATGAGCACGCGCGCCCACTGGTTCGACGCCTCGTCCAGCTCTCGATAGGTCATCTTTCTGTCACCACAGGACAGTGCGACCCGTTCGGGGAATCTGCTCGCGGTGTCCGAAAAGATGCGATCGAGTGTCCTGACCGAGCGGCCCTGCCGGCCGCGCGCGGGAACCAATTGCTGCACTTGCGAATCCGGCATCAGGCGCAGTTTCGCCAGCGGGAGATCCGGTTGCGCGGTGATCAGCTCGAGGGTGCGGAGCAGCCGGTCGGCGATCGCGTCGATGTCGTGATCGCCCAGGACTCCCGGGAAATACTCGAATTTGAGCCGCAGTCGCCCGTCTGCCGCAGAGGCGACGATCGCGAGTGGATAGTGCGCGGCATCCTCGGCGTCGTGGACGTCGAGAACGTGCATTCCGGCTATGTCGGTGCCGGAGGAGAGTCCACCGCGGTCGACGGGATACGACTCGAACACAGTCAGCGTGTCGAACGATGCAGCGGACCCCACAGCCGAAGTGATGTGCGAAAGCCCGACATGATGGTGATCGGACAACCGCGCCTGTTCCGCTTGGACGCGAACGCACAGCGCCGCCAGGGACTCTCTTGGATCGAGGCGAACTCGGACGGGGACGGTGTTGATGAACAAACCCACCATCGACTCGACGCCGGACACCTGGGGTGGTCGGCCGGAGACGGTTCCACCGAAGACGACGTCGTCGCGGCCGAGGAGTTCGGCGAGCACGATTCCCCAGGCCACCTGGATCAAGGAGGCTGTCGTCAGGCCACGGGAGCGGACGAATCCACGCAGAAGTTCCGTCTCACGTTCTCCGAGCGCTGTGGTCGTCGAGCGTGAGGTAGCGCCGTCCTCGTCGACGGCGTGAGTTCCGGTGAGCAGCGTCGGGTCGTCGAGTCCGCGGAGTGCTTCGCCCCAGGCTTCGATCGACACGCTGTCGTCGCGAGTGCTGATCCAGCTCAGATAGTCCCGGTAGGGGTGTACGCGTGGGATGGCACTGTGATCACTGTCTGTCGCGTAGAGCGTCAGTAGGTCGCGGACCAGCAGCGGCATCGACCATCCGTCGAGGAGGATGTGGTGGTTGGTCAGGATCAACCGATAAGCGTCGTCACCGGTTCGCAGAAGCAGGAACCGCAGCAGGGGCGGAGTGGCCATGTCGAAGCCGCGGACCCGATCCGCATGGAGAAGCTCGCGTATCTCGGTCGCTTGTTCGGTGGGGGCCAACGGAGAGATGTCGATCTCGGTCCACGGCACGTCAACGTCTGCGTTGATCACCTGCACCGATCGTCCACCGGTGTCGGTCGTGAACGCCGCGCGTAGGTTCTCGTGTCTGTCGAGCAGTGCCTGTGCGGCACGGTGCAACCGGGACGCGTCGACGCCGTCGAGTTCGAGTGCGAGTTGGACGGTGTACGCGTCGACTGTGTGTTCGGCGTAGCGGGCGTGGAAGAGCAGTCCGGATTGCAGCGGTGAGAGGGACCAGACGTCGGTCAGTGTCGGGAACTCGCGCTCGAGGTGGTCGATGGAATCCTGGTCGAGGTCGATCAGGTCGATGTCGGACGGGGTGAGTCCCCCGCGTTCGCTGTGTTCGGCATAGGTGGCCAGCGCGCGCAACGCCTGCACCCAGAGGTCGGCGATGGCGCGAGCATCGCGCTCTGCCAGCACGCCGGTGGGATAGGCGATAGTGGCACCGATGTGCGGTGCGCCCGAGATCTCGGTGGTGACGACGTTGACGTCCAGGACCGAACCCACTGGCATCTCGGACCGCGCTGCCGCTTCCAGATCGACGTCCCGGGCCAGTGCCCAGTCCCCCAGTGACTCTCCTGCTTCGGTGCCGGAGAAACGGCCCAGATAGTTGAACGAGATCTGCGGTTGGCGGAGGTCTTCGAGTTCCGCTCGACCCACCTCGTCGAGGTAACGCAGAACTCCGTAGCCGATGCCGCTGTCCGGAACTCCCAACAGTTCTTCCTTGACCCGCTTGAGAACCACCGCTGCCTCGGAGCCGCTGCTCAACACGTTCGCGATGTCTATGTCGGCGAGGTCGATTCGCATCGGGAAGACACTGGTGAACCAGCCGACCGTGTGCAGGACGTCCGCACCGGGCACCACGTGAGCTTCGCGTCCGTGGCCCTCCATCGAGATGAGTACGTTGTCGGTTCGTATGCCCTGTGCCTGCCTCCACTGCGTCAGTGCCAGTGCGAGAGCAGCAACGAGACCGTCGTTGACTGATCCACCGAAAAGCGCCGGAAGCGTGGTCAGGACTGTGTCGGACAGTTCGACGGGTACGTCGGCGACAACTCGGCCGACCGAATCGAACGTGTCGAGCCGCGGGTCCAGCGGCCGGGTTCCGATCAGCGGGTCGGCACCTTCGAGTATCGAACGCCACCGGGGCAATTCGACTCTTCGATCGGGCGCGATGTCGCGGAGCGCATGCGACCAACGACGAACCGACGTGCCCGAGTACGACGGCTCCGGTTCCTCGCCTGCATCGATGCGGTGGAAAGCCGACGCAAGTTCCGGCACGAGGACGCGCCAGGAGACACCGTCGACGGCGAGGTGGTGGATCACCAGGAGCAGCCGGCCGGTGTTGCGCACGCCGGACAACCAGACGACCCGCACCATCACGCCCCGGCCGGGGTCGAGTTCTCGACGCGCACCGCCCAGTGCGTCGACGATCGCCGCGTCGAACACCGCGGTGCCCGGCTCGGCCTCTACCTCGATCACCCGGCAAATATTCTCGGCTGCAACAGATCCCGGCTCGCCGACAACAAGCCTGCGCTCGCCGTCGAGCTCGAGGCGTGCGCGAAGGATGTCGTGACGATCGAGAACAACTTGAAGAGCCGCGGTCAACTGCTCCACACTGTGAAGCCCGTGCGGCGCGTTGAGAAGAGTCGCTTGGGAGAACGAATCGAGACCTCGGAGATCGGAGCCGAGCCGGTCGAGCCACCACTGAGCCACCGGCATCAACGGCACGTGGCCCACGCCGTCTCCGGGAAGTTCCTCGAGCACCTCGGGTTCGTCGTCCTTGGTCGATGCCAGCAAAACCGCAAGACCGGCGACCGATTTCACCTCGAAGACGTCACGCGGGGTGAAGACGAGCCCGGCATCGCGGGCACGGGCGACGAGCTGAATCGACATGATCGAATCGCCGCCCATCGAGAAGAACGAGTCGTCGACGCCCACCGATTCGACACCGAGGACATCGACGAACAAGGCGGCCAGCGTGCGTTCGGTATCGGATTCGGCGGCCCGCGAGCGTGCCTGGGTTGCTCGCAAGTCGGGAACCGGCAGGGCTCGGCGGTCGAGCTTTCCGTTGGCAGTCATCGGCAGTTCGTCGAGAACGACCACGACCGCAGGAACCATGTACGGGGCCAGAGCCGAGCCCGCGAACGCGATGACGGCCTCGGGATCCACAGTCTGAGCGTCGTTGGCAGGCACGACGTATCCGACGATCCGTGCGGCGCCTCCGTCACGTTCGAGCGTGGTCACCACGGAATGTGCAACGCCGGGATAGCGAGCCAGAACTGCCTCGATCTCGCCGAGTTCGATGCGGAATCCGCGAATCTTGACCTGGAAATCGCCTCGACCCTGGTACTCGAGTTCGCCGTTCTTGTTCCACCTGGCGAGGTCGCCGGTTCGGTACATCCGTGTGCCCGCACTGCCCGCGGGATTGGGCACGAATCGTTCGGCGGTCGTGCCGGCGCGGTTTCGGTAACCGCGGGCGAGTCCGTCGCCGCTGACGTACAGCTCTCCCGTCACTCCGACCGGGACGCGGTGCAGGCGATTGTCGAGGACCCACGCGGTGATGCCTGTCGACGGGCGACCGATCGTGACTCGATCGGTCGGGGACATCGGCTCGGTGATGCTGGCGACGACCGTCGATTCGGTTGGTCCGTAGGCATTGATCATGATCCGGTGATCGCTGACCCAGGCGGCGACGAGATCGGGTGGGCAGACGTCGCCGCCGGTTCCGATGCACACCAGCTCGTTCAGTCCGCTCGGATCGACCGTGGCCAGTGCGGCTGGTGTGATGAAGGCGTGCGTGACGTGCTGGTCGGCGATCAGACTCGTCAGTTCGGTTCCGCCGATGATGCTCGGTGGGGCGATGACCATCGTGGCCCCGGCACCAACAGCCATCAGGAGTTCGAGAATCGAGGCGTCGAAGCTCGGTGAGCTGAAATGCAGCGTGCGCGAGGTCGACTCGACGCGGAAGCGACTGCGTTCCTGCTCGGCAAGTGCCGAAAGCCCACGGTGAGTGACCATGACGCCTTTGGGGACGCCGGTGGAACCGGAGGTGTAGATGACATAGGCCGGGTTGTCCAGGGACGCCGCAGCCAGCAGCTCCGAGGCATCTATCCGCTGATCACCGATCTGTTCGAGGGTTGCGAGTGTCTTTGCCTGATCGAGCAGAACGGCGTCTGCCTCGTCGGGGACGACACCCACATGCTCGGCGGTGGTGAGAACGACGCCCGCTCCCGAGTCGTTGATCATGTGGTGCACGCGGTCGACGGGATACGCCGGGTCGACGGGTACGAATGCAGCGCCGGACCGGGCAACCGCCCAGATCGCGACCACGGATTCCAGTGAGCGTGGTAATGCCAGGGCGACAACGGATTCCGGACCGACCCCGCGGCTGATCAACAGTCGTGCAAGCCGGTTGGCGCGGCGGTCCAGATCGGAGTAGGTCAGATGGCGGTCGCCGAAAATCAGTGCAGTCCTCTGCGGTTCGTCGACGTACTTCCGCTCGAGCAACGTCGAGAAGTGAACCTGCTCGGGAAGTTCCGGTGTGACGGCGCGAATCGTGTCGAGATCACTCACGAGATCGATGTCGCCGACCGGCGTGTGCGGTGATTCGGTGACAGCACCGAGAATCCGAACCAGGTATCGAGCGAAACCTTCGACGGTCGACTCGTCGAACAGGGCGCTGGCGTAGGTGAACCCGGCCTCGATTCCCGCCGGCCGGCCGTCGTCGTCGAAGGTCTCGGCAAGCGTGAGTTGCAGATCGAAATTCGAGACGGCGGATTCGAGTTCGAGGACCTCGACGTCCAAATCCGTCAGACGAACTGCTGGCCGAGTGGTGTTCTTGAACTCCAGCATCACCTGGAACAACGGTGAATGCGACGTCGACCGCTCCGGAGCCAGCGCATCGACGACGCGCTCGAAGGGGACGTCTGCGTGAGCGAAGGCGTCGAGGTCGGTGCTGCGAACTCTGGCCAACAGATCGGTGAACGAGGCGGCGGGGTCGACGTCGGCGCGCAGGACCAACGTGCCGACGAACATACCGACCATCGGATCCAGCAGGGCATTTCCGCGCCCGGCGATCGGTGAGCCGATCGTGATGTCTTCCATGCCGGACAATCTCGCCACGAGCACTGCGTATGCGGCGTGTACCGCCATGAACATACTGCTTCGGTGTTCGATCGCGGTTTCGCTCAGACGGCGGTGGATGCCGGCATCGATGTCGAATCGAACGACGCCGCCCGAGAGATCCTGCACACGCGGACGCGGTCGATCTGCGGGGAGCGCAAGAAGTTCGGGAACACTCGCCAGTTGACGTGTCCAGTACTCGAGCTGACCGGCAAGAGTGCTGTCCGCTTCGTCGATCCGACCGAGAGCCCTTTCCTGCCAGATGGCGAAGTCCGCGTACTGGACCGGAAGAGGAGACCAGTCGGGCGCCTCACCTCGATGCCTTGCCGAGTACGCGCTCATCACGTCGAACGCCAACGGTGCCATCGAGAATCCGTCGGCGCAGATGTGATGGACGACCACGGTCAGGACGTGATCTTCTTCGTCGACCTCGATCAGTTCCGCCCTGATCGGTGGAGCCTGCGTGACGTCGAAGCCCCTCGAGGTGAGACGTTCGATCTCCCCGAGTACCGCTTCGGCGTTTGCGGCGACAACCGGCAGCGCGCCCAACGTTTCACCGGGTTCGACGATCACCTGCGCCGGCACTCCCTCGATCATGGGAAACAGCGTGCGCAGCGATTCGTGGCGAGTAAGCACGTCGGTGATCGCGCCCTCCAACACGGCAACGTCCAACCGGCCTCTCAGCCTGATCGCTATGGCGACGTTGTACGCCGCGGACGTGACGTCGAATTGATTGACGAACCACATGCGCTTTTGTGCCAGCGACAGCGGGATCGTCTGTGGCCGCGGCAACGCCTCGAGCGGAAGGACTGCCGCTCCCCCTCGTGCCGTGGCGCACTCGACCGCCAACTGCGCAACGGTCGGCGCGTCGAACAACTCTCTGATCGACAAGTTCAACGACAGCGAATCGTTCACGCGCGCCACAGCGCGTGCAGCGACGAGGCTGTTTCCGCCGATCTCGAAGAAGTTGTCGTGAACACCGACTGCCCCGGATTCCAGAAGCTCCTCGAAGATCGCCGCCAACTGCGCTTCGAGCGGTGTTCGCGGCGCCAGATACGTCTGCGAGCTGTCGAAGCTGGGCGCGGGCAGAGCCTTCCGATCAAGCTTGCCGGTCGAACCGAGAGGGAACACGTCGAGGGCGATGACCACAGCGGGAACCATGTAGGCCGGAAGGAGACCTCTCAACTCGGTGCGTAGACCGTCCGTGTCGATCGAAGTGCCGGTCTCGGCGATGACGTAGCCGACCAAACTGTCACCGACCACGTCGTCGTGATGGACGAGAGCAGCAGCTTGCGCGACACCGGGCAGCCTGAGCAACGCTGCTTCGACCTCGGCGAGTTCGATGCGCTGGCCGCGGATCTTGACCTGGAAATCGCGTCGACCGACATAGTCGAGCAGCCCGTCGGCGCGCCACCGGACGACATCACCGGTTCGGTACATCCGGGTGCCCGAAGGGCCGTACGGATCGGCCACGAACCTGTCGGCGGTGAGATCGCTGCGCCCGAGGTATCCACGCGCCAGTTGCACTCCCGCCAGGTACAGCTCGCCGTGAACGCCGACCGGAACCGGATGCAGCCGCCCGTCGAGGACATAGAGCTGGGTGTTCCACACGGGCGCACCGATGGGAACGGTGACGGTCATGTCGGGGGTGAATTCGGCGGCGCTGACGTCGACGGCAGCCTCCGTGGGTCCGTACAGGTTGAACAGTCCCGCAGAACTCAGACGGGTGAACGCCTCCGCAGTGGTAGGCGCGAGGGCTTCACCGCTGCAGAACACCTGACGCAGGCTCGCACACTGCCCGGCAGTCGCGGCAGCGACGAATTCCGCGAGCATCGACGGAACGAAGTGCGCCGTCGTGACGCCTCTGTCGGCAATCAACGCCGACAGGTACCCGGGATCACGGTGCCCGTCCGGTTCCGCGATCACCAACTGCGCGCCGGTCTGCAGGGGCCAGAACAGTTCCCACACCGAGACGTCGAAGGTCACCGGGGTCTTGTGCAGCACCACGTCCGACGCGTGAAGGGGGTACGTGTCCTGCATCCACAGCAGGCGATTGACGATCGAACGGTGTGATACTGCAACACCTTTCGGTCGACCCGTCGATCCGGACGTGAAGATCACGTAAGCAGCATTGTCCGGGCGGAGGGGTCCGAGCCGATCAGCGTCGGTGATCGGCGCCGTCGTGGACACCTGACGATCGAGATCGACGTCCACGATCGGGACTCGCGCGGGAAGAGCGCCGTGGTCCTGGGGCCGGCTCAGCACGCAGATCGGTTCCGCGATGTCGAAGACGTACGCGATGCGCTCGGCGGGATGATCGGGATCCACCGGGACGTATGCCGCACCGGCACGGATCACGGCGTGGACCGCGACGAGTAGTTCCGGTGACCGTCGAATCGACACCGCGACGCGCATGTCCGGGCCGACCCCGCGGGCGATGAGGGTTCTGGCAAGTTCACCGACCCTCGCGTCGAACTCCGCATAGGTCAGTGTCCGCTCGCCGTAGACCAGCGCGGCCCCCTCGGGTGTCCGGGCTGCCTGCTCCGCCACCAGGTCCGAGAGGGTGGTGATCGGTACGGCGTGTTCGGTGGCATTCCAACGCTCGAGGACCAGTTCCGCCTCGCCCGGAGCTGTGAGATCGACGTCGCCGACGACGGATTCCGGGTAGGCAGCTACCGCGTCGAGGAGCATCGTGAAGCGATCAGCGAGGCCGGACATGGTGTCCGAGTCGAAAAGCTGGCTGGCGTAGTTCAACTGGCCGTCGAGATGGTCGCCGCGGTCGGTGAGAATGACCTGAAGATCGAACTTTGCCGCGCCCGTCGACAGTTCGTCGACCGTGACCTCGAGCTCGGGCAAAGTGACCTCGGTGGGAGCGGCGCCCTGCATAACCAGCATCACCTGGAACAGCGGCGCCTGGTTGTCTGCGAGGGATTCGACGAGTACGTCGTACGGCACTTCGGTGTGCTGCAAGGCCGCCACGTCGACGTCGCGGACGCGGGTGAGAACTTCACCGAAGGTGAGTCCCCCCTCGAGAACCGTCCTCAGCACCACCGTGTTGACGAACATTCCGACGACGTCGTCGAGAGCGCGCTCGCTCCGCCCGGCCACCGGAGTGCCGATCGTGATGTCGTTCGCTCCGGATTCTCGGCTGAGCAGGACGGCCAGCGCGGCGTGGATCACCATGAACACGCTGACATCGCTGCGCGCCGCGATCTCGCCGACCCGGCGGTACGTCGCGGAGTCGATCCGGAAATCGAGATCGTCACCGCGCAGCGAGACACCCGCAGGGCGCGGATGATCCATCGGCAGTTCCGCGAGCTCACCGCGTTCGGTGAGCGTGTGCGACCAGAACCGCAACTGCTCGGCAAGAATCGAATCCGGGTCGGACGCTTCACCGAGCGCTCCGCGTTGCCACTCGCTGAAATCGCCGTACTGCACTTCGAGTGGCAGCCACGCCGGCACGCGTCCGCTCGCCCGCGAGGCGTACGCCACCATCACGTCACGAGCCAGCGGCGCCATCGACAGGCCGTCTGCTGCAATGTGGTGCACGACGAGGACCAAGGTGTGCTCGCGTTCGTTCACCTCGAGCAGAATCGCGCGGATCGGCACCGATTCGCTGACGTCGAATCCCTCTCGCGCGAGCTCACTCGCCCGCGCCGAGGTCGCTGCGGCAGGCACCGTTTCCACCTCGAGATGATCGAACATCTCGTCTACACCGAGAACGTGCTGGACGGGGCCACGCGCACTCTCGGGGAAAACGGTCCGCAAGATCTCGTGTCGAACGATCACGTCCCGCAGCGCGGTGAACAGTGCATCGACGTCGAGATCGCCGGTCATCGAAACCGCGATCGGAATGTTGTACGCCGGCGAACTCGGATCGAGTTGATTGGTCAGCCACATTCGTTGCTGCGCCAGAGATACCGGTATCCGGTCAGGGCGATCGATACGCGTCAGTGCCGGGGCACGTGTGTTCCGCGAGTCCGCGAGGTCGGCACGTGCGGCCAGAGCGGAGACGGTCGGCGCCTCGAAGAGGTCGAGAACGCTCAGCGTCGTTCCGAGAGCTCCGTTGACTCGCGACACGACGCGGGTCGCGATCAACGAGTCACCGCCGAGGTCGAAGAAACTGTCGTCTGCTCCCGCCCGGGTGATACCGAGCAGATCGCAGAACACCGCCGAAATTCGCTTCTCGGTCGAGGTCTCGGGGGCACGGTATTCAGCCGACCCCCCCACAGAATCGATGTCCGGTAACGCTTTCCTGTCGATCTTTCCTGCCGGAGTCAACGGAATGGAGTCGAGGACGACGATCCGCGCGGGAACCATGTGGGCTGCCAACGAAGATCTCGCGTGGGCGACCAGTTCGGAGTTGTCGATGTGTGTGCCCGCAGCCGCCGTGACGTACGCCGCCAACAGTGTTTCCCCACTCGGGCCCGCAACTCCGGCGGTGACTGCCTGTGCGACGCTCGGGTGGCGGCGCAGCACGTCGTCGATCTCGCCGAGCTCGACGCGGAAACCGCGGATCTTGATCTGGAAGTCGCTCCGGCCGAGGTACTCCAGCTCACCCTCGCCGTTCCACCGCGCGAGGTCACCCGTGCGGTACATGCGCTCTCCCGCAACACCGTTGGGGTCGGCAACAAATCGTTCGGCCGTAATCGTGGCACGCGCGTGGTACCCGCGCGCCAAACCGACACCGCTCACATAGAGCTCGCCGGCGACACCGATCGGCACCGGTTGAAGCCGCGAGTCCAGGAGGACGGTTGCGGCTCCGCGCATCGGCTTCCCGATGGTGACGGGAACATCGCTGCTCAGCGGTCCGGTCAGAGTGGCGACGACGGTGGTTTCGGTCGGTCCGTACGCGTTGAACATCGAGCGTCCGTGTGACCACTGATCCACCAGCGCGGGTGAGCATGCGTCGCCGCCGGTCACGACCACTCGTAGATCCGGTAGGCCGGCGGGATCGACTGTTGCCAGCGCGGCCGGGGTGACGAATGCGTGGGTGACCCGTCCGATACGCATCACCTGTGCCAGTTCGTCGCCGCCGTACACGGTGGGCGGCGCGATCACCATCGTTGCCGCGCCCCCGAAGGCAAGGAGGAGTTCGAGGACTGAAGCGTCGAAGCTCGGCGAAGAGAAATGCAGGGTGCGGTCTCCAGGTTCGACTCCGAACCTGACTCGTTCTTCGTCGGCGAAGCTGCTCAGCCCGCGGTGACTGACCACGACGCCTTTGGGGACACCGGTGGAGCCGGACGTGTAGATGAGGTATGCCGGATCGTCGTAGCTCAGGCGCGTACGCCGCTCGGCGTCGTCGACCGGTGCATCGGAATGGTGCGAGGTGTCCAGTTCGTCGAGGAGCAGCCAATCCACCGAATCGGCGAGCCCGCCGTGGTGCTCCCCCACACTGATTCCGACTACAGCTCCCGAATCGGTGAGCATGTGCCGAATACGATCCTCGGGGTAGTGCGGATCGATCGGGAGGAAGGCACCGCCGGTCTTGGCCACCGCCCACGTCGCGGTCACCGATTCGAGAGACCTCGACAGCGCAAGGGCGACATAGGTGCCGGGGCCGACTCCCCTGTTGATCAGTTCACGGGCGAGTGTGTTCGACTCGGCGTCGAGATCCCGGTAGCTCACCTCACGATCACCGAAAACGAGCGCTGGGGCATCGGGGTTCACAGCCGAGGCCCGGCGGAGAATATCGGGGAGGGTCAACGGGGAGGACGCGGTCGCTCCCCGCGCCGGTACCAGGGACTCACGCTCGAAGTCGTCGAGGAGATCGAGGTCTCCGACCGGAGTTCGCGGGGCTGCTGCTGCGCCTGCAAGGATCCGCACCAGTCGCGAGAGGAAGGCTCGGACCGTGGATTCGGCGTAGTGCTGCGTGGAGTACGCAACCTCGAGGGCGCCGGTATCTGCGTGGACGTCGATCGCCACGTCGAGGCCGGCAATCGTGGTCTCCTGCGAGCCGTCGTTGAGGTGGACGTGCAACTCGGGCAGTGCGGGGACACCTGCCGCCGATCGAATCGACAACGTATCGCGTTCTCGAGCAAGAGAACTCACGAACTCGTCGAACGGTGCCGCCGGATCGACCTCGCAGCGCAGGGGCAGAGTTCCCCACTCGGTCCTCGTTCCGATCAGCACGTCCCGGCGCTCGGTCGATCTCGACAGCAACGCAGCAAATGCGGCATGGACAACGGCAAAGAGGGAGACGCCTTCCGTGCGCGCAAGTTCGGCGACCGCGGGATCGAGTGGGACGCTCAGCCGATTCGTACCGGTGGGCTCCGATTCGGCGTCGATTCGCTCGAGGCCCAGTGTCTCGAGGTCCAGTGTGGAGCCCTCGTCGGAGTCCCCCAGGTATCTCGCCCAGAACCGCTCGAGTTCCCTGCGCTGTGCACTGCGCGCCCCTGCCTCGGCACTTGCCGGATGAATCCGGTTCATCGGCGTACCGGCCGGTGCTGCTGTCAGTTCTGCGACCAACTCGGTGAACGCCCGGTGGTGCTCGGCCAGTTCGTCGTGGCCGTAGCGATTGGGGTTTCCGCGAAAGTCGATCAACGTCTGCGCCGGATCGCCGCTCTGGTACACGTTGACCAGCAGATCCTCGACCGGACCCGACGTGACGATGTGATACTCACCGGTCAGTGGCCCGAGGGTTATCTCCTGCCGGAAGAGCATCACATTCATCATCGGGCCGGACAGACGCGCGTCGCCGACGGTCAGACCGGCATCACGCCGGATGTCCTCGAGGCTGCATCGCTGATGACGAAGCGCACCGAGAAGTTCGAGTTGCACGCGCCCGACCAGATCGTCGACACTTTCGTCCGGGTTTACGTGGATGTGTAGCGGCGCGACGTTGACCAGCATTCCGCCGGACCGCTGCAGCGGTGCCGTCGTCCTCGCGGAAACCGGCAGGTTGATCAGCACGTCGTCGTAGCCGGTACTGCGGGACAGGTAGCACGCCAGTGCCGAAATCAACACTGCGGCCGGAGTTGCACCGGAACGTGAATTCCACTCGTCCAAGGCAGCAAGGCTGTCCGCCGACATCGCGGCACTGACGAGTTCACTGCGTGCAGTCGGGGGTCCCTCACGGGTGGCCAACGTCGAACCGTGTTCGACGCCCGACACACGCTGGGCCCAGTACTCGCGGTCGGCTTCGAATCGGCTCGATTCGCGGTACTTCTGGTCGAGCTCGGACAGCGTCGTGACGTCGAGCGCCTTGTTCACCGCAGGCTCTCGACCTTCGACGGCTGCGGTGTAGATCGCCGCAATCCGATTGACGATCGTCATACCGCTGTATCCGTCGAGAGCGACGTGATGAATCCTGGTGTACCACAGGTAATCCCGATCACCAGTTTGAAGAATTGTCATCTCGACGAGACGATCGCGAGTCAGATCGAGCGTCGTCGCGTAATCGTTGTCCATCCACTCCGAGGCAGCCTGCCGAGGGTTCTCACGCTCGCGGAAGTCGAAGTAGTCGATGCCCGGGTCGATTGTGAAGTCCACGATCTGGCAGGGCTCCCCATCCGGGTACATCAACCGTAGAAACGGCGATTCGAACTCGTGGGCAGCCTCCACCGCGGCGCGACTGAGCAGTTGCATGTCCAAATCGCCGTGGAACTCGATGTACTGCGCGATGAAGTACGGGACCGTCGGGTGAAGTTGCTGCGCAAACCACATGCTGCGCTGCACCGCAGACAGGGGGAACGCTCCTGCCGGCAGGCTTCGCGATCCGGTGAGCGGGTCGATCCTCTTGTCGGTATCCATCACGACCACCCCCACACAGCGTTGCGACGATCAGCGTTGTCACGATCAGCGCCGGGAAGTGTGGCTCGGGGATTGAAGAGAAACATCGCACCGCCTCGATATCGAGTGGAAACCATGTGGCGATCCTGCGAGAGCGCAGCCGAAGGTCATCGACCTCGACGAAGGGTCGCTTCGAAGTCCGAACCTCCCCGAAGGTCCGAACTCAGGATCAAAATTTGTCGTCGTCAGGCGTCAGGAGCACCGCAGTGTTGCAGTGCTCGACGCAAGGCTAGAAACCGGTTGCCCACACCTGCTCTACCGGAAACGTTCGGCTTCGCGGGCAAGCTCGGTCAACCGTTCACACAACTGTGTGAGCTCTGAACTCTCTGCGCCCTCGGCAACTGCTGTCGCCACATCTTCGGCAGCGCATCGGACCTCGAACATCCGATCCACGAGTTCGACCGCTTCGACTGCGGTCAAGATGACGGCGTCAGCCGGGATCGACGTGCCCTTGACGGCATTGCGCTGCTCGTACGCACGCTGTCGACAAGACTGGCTGCAGTACCGGCGTCGACGACCGACACCGGTCACCGCGACCTCTCGACCACACCACACACACGGGTTTCCCGAACGCGCAGACTGCGGTGATCCGACGCGTGTGCTCTCAGCCATGAATCGACACTGTACTCGAGATTCGGACGCCTTCGATGAACGCGCACGGTACCCGGTAAGATGGAGAGGTTGCGTCTTCTCGCCACACGGGAACCAATCGGGTGCTCGTGGCGTTGTAGATGAGTGTGAGCGTCTACTCCCCAAGTCAGGGCGCCCACCAGCGGTGACGAACGAAGAGAGGACACCACCATGGCAGATCGCGTACTTCGAGGTAGCCGACTCGGAGCTGTGAGCTACGAGACCGACCGTGACCATGACCTCGCGCCCCGTCGTATGGCCAAGTACAAGTGCGAGAACGGCGAGATCTTCGACATCCCGTTCGCGGACGAAGCCGAGATCCCCGGCACCTGGTTGTGCCGAAACGGCCTCGAAGGCACCCTCATGGAGGGGACTGCTCCCGAAGCCAAGAAGGTCAAGCCTCCCCGCACCCACTGGGACATGCTGCTCGAGCGTCGCTCGGTCGAGGAACTCGAAGAGCTCCTCAAAGAGCGTCTCGATTTGCTGAAGGCCAAGCGTCGCGGCGCATGAACTAGCACTTCGATCAAGACCGTCCGGTTCTACACCGGGCGGTCTTTCTCGTTCTTCGGGGAGTGATCGTTCACAAGTCGACGTCATACTTCGGCCCTTCTTCGACGTGGCAACTTCAGGATGCTTCGCGGTCCTCAAAGACACTTCAGGGCAACGTCATTCAGCATCCAGGCGCACTCGCGGGCCGACAGTGCGCAAATCCTGGACTTGCGCTGGAGAACCATCGGCACTGCTTCGTGCACCAGTGTGAGCTGTATCCCCCACCCCGCGGCACACCAAACTTCGGTACACCAAACTTCGATACGGAGTGAACTGGTAGCCCAGTCACTCGGCCGGGTTGCTTGCCAAGTGACGATGGCAAGCAACCCGGCCGACTGAGGTGTGGGTGAATGTTTTGCGGTGCTGAACGGTTCTTCCGCTACTTCCCTGTCACCGAGTGATGCTCTGTGCCGCGGTTCCTTGGCGGAGGCGGGTGATTTCGTTGCGTGATTCGACGACCTGGGGGCTGTCGTCGCCCTTGCTGACAGCTAGGTCGCTGCACAGATCCAGCGCGGCACGAACGATATGTCGTCGTTGGCGACGTTCGGCGCGAGTGGGTGCGGCTTTCGCGTAAGTGCGTTGTTGTCGCCATCCGCCGGCGGCTGTCACCTCGGCGTCGGTCAGGACGCCGGACTCGATTTCCGGGGCGAGAATGTCACGGACGAAGTGGGATTCACGTGGGTGCGCCCAGACGAACGCGATCCACAAGGCAGTGAACGCGAAGACGATGTCGCCGATCATGATGACAAACACGAGCGAACTGCTGCCGCCGGCGATCGCGAGCATGGAATCCCACACGCCGTGGATCAGGATGGGTGCCACGATCAACGCCAATCCGCGTCCGATCCGCCGGGGCTGGGCCGGGGTGCCGATCAGATAGATCACGCCGGCGCAGAAAAGGGCGGTGAACAGGGGATGAGAGACGATGTCGGAGTAGGTGCGGGTGGCGATGGAACCGAGCAGGCCGTCGGTTTGGTGGGCGCCGAAGCCCTGTGTTGCGCCGGCAATCGAGTACAGAAAGTCTTCGCTGGTCTGAAATCCCAAGCCGATGAAAGCACCGAGGAGCAGGCCGTCGGTTGCGGTGCGCACCAGGCGTGGTGCAAGCGCGAGGAGGACTACGATGCCGATGCCTTTGGCGGTTTCCTCCACGAAGGGTGCAGAGAGGCCCGCATGCCAGTCCTGAGCCCATACCTGCCCGAAAATCTTCGAGTAGAGCGAACCGACTGCTCCGTTCGCGGGTACTGCGATAGTGAACGTTGCTGCGGTGGCGCCCCAGATGAAGCCGGTGACCACTAGTCCTACGGGTTGGCGTTCGTAGCGGTCGATGTGCCGGAACCACCATGTCCAGACCGCGGCGCTGATGACGCCGACGATGCCGGCAACGAGGAGTGCGCGCCCGAAGTATCCGGCGAAGGGAGCAAACATCTGCCAGCCTTTGACGAGGCCGAATCCGCACATCCACAGGTATATCCAGAACACGACGTTGCGTGGCTGGAAGAAGTGAAATTTCTCGCCCCAGGCCGTCGTATCGAATGCGCGGGAGCGGGTTTCGAGGAGATCGGTGCTCACTTGGTGTCTCCCTCGTGTGTGCCGATAGAGGCGATCATGTCGGTGATTTCTCGACTGCGGGCGGCGATCTGATCGGGTGGGCCGACTACCTGTACCCGAATTCCCTTGCCGTCGACGACGAATGTGGTCACCGATCCGGCGGACCGCGGAGTGTCAAAGCTGACCTGGACGCCGCTCAGACCCCCGGCGGTGCTGATCGGCTGGCGCGCACCGGAGACCGCAAGCACGGAACTGCCGTTCGTCGCAAGACTCACGGCATCTGTTTGGGAAAGGAGTTCGTCGGCAGTTCCACTGAATGTGTCGGCGTCGACGCTCACGGTGACGGTGCCATCGGTCAACGTCACACGTGGGAGCGAATCGGACGCGCCATGTTGGTCGGTTCGGAAACCACTGTCGACATTCCAGCCCGCAGGTGCGGCGAAGGAGACCGTTTCGGTCACGGCCATCCGGTCTCCGGCGCCGGTTGGATCTTCGGAGGAGACAGCGGAATCGATGGCGGGCACGATCACGGTCCAGAGCATCCACACCGCCAAGATCGCGAGGGCGTGTGGAAAGACTCGTGTGTCGAATCCGAGGAAGCGGTGATCCGCTGGTGGACGTCTTCCGTGTAGGGGCTCGTGCTTGTGTGCAGTACTCGAAATAACGCTCAATTTCCCTCGTTTCCATTGCACGGCAGGCGCACTGACTATCGCAGAAACGGACAAATTCCGTGCATCAGCCGGCACCTGCCGGTCATCGAGACGATCGTGCACCAAGTTCCCGTAGGCGCGAGATCACCGAGAGCTCCTAGTCGACGGTGAACCGTCGCATCGCCAGATGTCCGAACACGCCGACCAGAATCAACGTGACGCCTGCGGTCACGGAAACGGAGTCGGTCACCAACCCCGCGATGCCGGTCACGGCTACGAACACCGGCAAAAAGTCGAACAGCCTGAAAATCGACTGCGGTGGTTCGGTTTCGAGGCCCTGAGCCTGAGCGGCCTTGTTCGGCGCATACTCGGGGTACCACTCGGTGAAGGAGATCGCGAAGAAGGTTCCGAGCAACTGCAGAATCCATCCGGTCCAGAAGTTGTCACCGTCGTGCAGCAGTGCGTCTCCGAACAGGCCCACTACGGCCGACCAGGTGAAGGCGAGAGCCCACACCGCCGTAATGACGTAGTTGATGCGCAGAAACAGTGGCGTCGTCCAATACTCTTCAGGCGTCGACTCTTTCGCGTACTGCAAAGTGAAAGGATTGCGGAGCAGGATCGATCCGAAGGCAAAGACCACCAGCGCGATGTTGGTCAGTTCGCCTCCCCAGAGTTCGAACCACCGAATCGTGTTCGCCGACGCGAGGAGGCCGATGGCCGCCAGAACGCCGAAGAACACGACGTCGAAGACCTCCAACAGCTTCACGGTGCCGCCGCGCCGGTGACTGGCCGCCAAGATCAGCAGCGACAACCCGAGGGCTGCGGCCGCGGATTCCTCGAACCTTCCCGGCCCGGAGAGCAAGGACAGCAAGATCCACGGCGACAGGCCGGCGAGCGGTGACTGCAGAACCGCGTCGACGACACTGGTTTTGTGAACTGCATCCCGGGTCTCGGACTTGTCTGGCTCGGTTTTCTCAGGCTCGGTCACAAGAAGCCGCCTTACGCAGGAACGGGTGGCACAGCGAGTACCCGCGTAGGCGCTCCTCGGAACATCGGCAGCCCTAATATCCGATGCTCGGCTCAGATTGCCGCAGTCTCCTCGGGTGAGTGCTCAGCCTGATCTCGGCGCCGGGCCAGCACTGCCATGGCAATCGCGCCGACCGCGATGATGCTGAGCACGATCTCCGGCACCGGACCTACTCGGCTGGCAAGGGTGGAGCTGGTCGAGAGCGGCACCTTCGCCACCAGGGCCGCCGGCACGAACAGGTCGGTTTGCGAAGTCACCGCACCGTCGGGAGCGATGATGGCGCTGACACCACTGGTTGCGGCGACAACGACGGCGCGGCCGTGCTCGACTGCCCGCACACGCGACATTGCCAGCTGCTGATAGGTCATCTCGGTGTCCCCGAAAGTGGCGTTGTTGGTCGGTACCGCCAGCAACTGTGCACCGTTGCGCACCGATTCCTGGAACGCCCGGTCGAACGCCACCTCGTAACAAGTCGCGACACCGATGGGTACCCCCGCTGCATGGACAACGCCGTTGCCCTCGCCGGGAACGAAATTGCCCGCGCGATCGGCGTACGAGGAGAAGTTCCGGAAGAAGCTTCGGTAGGGCAGGTATTCGCCGAACGGCTGAATGATCTTCTTGTCGTGCTGTTCCTGAGGACCGTTGGCGCCGTCCCACACGATCACCGAATTGGTGGTCGTACGATCGGCGTTCACGAGTACGGTGCCGACAAGAATCGGCGCTCCGATCGCTTCGGAGGCCCGGGTGATGTCGGCAGCGGCATCGGCGTTTCGCAGGGGGTCGATGTCCGAGGCGTTCTCCGGCCAGATCACGACGTCAGGCTGATCGACGCGGCCCGCGTCCACCTCGGCAGCAAGTTTCACGGTTTCGGCGACATGGTTGTCGAGGACCTGCTTGCGTTGCGAGTTGAAGTCCAAGCCCAACCTCGGAACGCTTCCCTGAATGGCGGCGACGGTGATCGTTCGATCACCGGAATCCATGGTGGACAAGAACGGCGACACCACGAGAGCAATGATCACGGGCACGAGGGCAGCGGCAACAGCTCCGAAGAATCCTCGGTCCCATCGTTTGGCCGCGACAGCGACTGCAACTGCTGCCAAGCCGGTACCGGTCAGGGCCACCGCGAAGCTGAGCAGCGGCGCACCGCCGACACTCGCAAGTGGGAGGAGCCACCCTTCGGATTGACCGAATGCGAGCCTGCCCCAAGGAAATCCGCCGAAAGGAACGCTGGAACGAAGCCACTCGGTGAGCGTCCAGGTCGCGGCAATCCACAAGGGTGCCCATGGCAACCTCGCCACCAGAACCGCAAGCAGCCCGAACAGTCCGATGAACAACGACTCCACCGCGGCCAACGCGATCCACGGGACCGCACCTACGAACACACCGATCCACGGAAGCAACGGAACCAGAAATCCGAGACCGGCCAAGTATCCGTAACCGAAGCCGGCACGAAGGCGCAGTCCGCCGCGCCCGAAGTTCGTCAACACACACGTCAGAAGAGCGATCCCGACGGGCGCCAAGAACCACAGCGGGCGGGGTGGGAACCCTGCGAAGATCAGGAATCCACCAGCGGCCGCGTACAGCGAACGTAGCCATGCGGAACCGGTGAGCACAGCGCTCACACGGGAGCGATCACCGACAGACGCCTCTGCGCCGGCCTCACTCACTCGACGAGCCGCGCTGATAGACGACGCGTCCGCGATGCACCGACTTGATGCAGACCGGAATCGGCGCATCTTCCGCCAGCCTCGGCAGAGCGGGTACGCGCGAGCGCGGATCGGTAGACCATCGCTGAACCGAGTCGGCGGGTGCGCTCACTTCGAGTTCGCCTGCCTCCCACAACACGTAGGAGGCCGGTGCGCCCGGATTGAGGGTTCCCGCGGCGCCGTCCCGCACTCCGCCCGCGCGCCAGGCGCCGCGAGTTGCCGCGGAGAAGGCCGCACGCGGCGAGATTCCACTTCCGTCGGTGCGGTGCTGGACAGCGGCGCGCAGCATCGCCCACGGCTCGATGGGGGTGACCGGGGCGTCGGAGCTGAATGCGAGCGAGACACCCTTACCGGCAGCAGGTGCAAACGGATTCAACGCTGCTGCGCGCTCGACTCCCAGGCGCGTGGCGTAAAGACCGTCGGTGCCACCCCACAGTGCGTCGAACACCGGTTGGACGCTAGCGATGACACCCAAGGCGGCAAAGGTTTCCGCGTCGGCCATGGACATCATTTCCGCGTGCTCGAGGCGGTGACCCAACGCGGCGACCTTGGGGCCACCCAGTTCGTCGGCGACCCTGCGGAACGCGGCAGCTGCCGACGAGACGGCGCCGTCACCGATGGCATGGAACCCGGCCTGGACGCCCGCGAGGGTACAGGCCCGGATGTGTGCGGCGATCGCGTCGACGTCGAGGTAGGCATTGCCCGTCGAATCAGGTTGGTCTGCATAGGGTTCGAGCAACCACGCGGTATGCGAACCGAGCGAGCCGTCGATGAAGAGATCCCCGCCGAGTCCGTCTGCTCCGGTTTTGTCGAGGAGCGCGCGAGCATCCTCTTCGCTGTCGACACGCTCACCCCAGTAGCCCCGAACCTCCACGCCGTGATCGTGGGCCAACAGTTCCTGGAAATCGGTCAATCCCGAGATGTCCGGTCCCCCGCACTCGTGAACGGCCACGATTCCGCGTGAGGCGCAGAGATCGAGCGCAGCGGTACGAGCAGAAGCGCGCTGAGTTTCCGTCAGCAGATTCCGAGCGGCATTGCGCGCCAGGTGGTGTGCGTCGAACGTCAACGGGCCTTCGGCTGAGTATCCAGCGGTGTCGGCGAGGCCGGAGATCCCGTCGCGCAGTGCGCTCGAGCACGCGGCCGAGTGAACGTCGATCCGCGAGAGATACACCTTGCGGCCAGGGGCGGCCGCGTCGAGATCTGCGGTCGACGGCGGGGTCTGTTCGGCCCACTCGGTGTCGTCCCAACCGTGTCCCCAGATGACTGCGTCGGGATGGGCAGTTTCGGGGTTCGCGGCTGCGAATGTTCGTACTCGCGCGAGACATTCGTCCAGAGAGTTCGCGCCCACGAGATCGAGGCCGACGAGATTGAGTCCCAGTGCGGTGATGTGGACGTGGGTGTCGACGAACCCGGGAGTGACGAACGCACCACCCAGGTCTTCGATCTCCGCGGCGGGGTGCAACGCCCGTCCGGCGCGCTCGTCGCCGACCCACACGACGGTGCCGTCGGTGATGGCGATCGAGGTCGCGTCAGGTGCAAATGAACTGTAGATCCGGCCGTTGACCAGCAGACGAGTAGTCACGAGCACCCAGTCTGCCTGTTAGTACTGCGGCCCCCGCGAACGGGTGGGTGTATCCGTGTCCAGAATCTCACCCTCGAGCACCAGTTCCTTGCCGTTGCTGGCGACGTACTCGGTGGTTTCGGGTGTCTCGACGACGATCTCGCCGTCGATCACCTCGCCGTTTCCGCGCATCCGCGCCGCGTAGCCGACGGTTCCGGCGAAGGCGTCACCACCGGCGGCAAATGCTGCTGCGCGCTTACCTGCCAGGAGCACTGCAAGCGGGCGCAGCGCCCAGCGGGTCGGCGGAATCAGAAGCAGCAGGCCCAGAACCGAAGTCACGAGTCCGGGTACGAACATCAACGCGGAGCCCGCCGCGACCAAGGCGCCGTCGGCGACCGCCAGTGACGGCGATCCCTCACCCCGCGTGGCCTTACGGAACCCGTCCATGACCCGTCGCCACTGCGAGCGCATGAGGATCAATCCGACAAGCGATCCGGCGAGAAACAGCAGCACTGTCCAGGCGACACCGATGGCGTTGCCCACGATGACCAAGGCTGCGATCTCGACGATCACGTAGAGGAGAAATACGGCGGCGATCATGACGTCCCCTTTCAGACGGTCTATTCGTTCAACGCTCGAGGGGCCGGTTTTTCTCCCGACAACGACGCAGAGGTGCAAAACAGGTGGGTGCCGTGAGTCACACGGGCCTTCTCTCACGCACGTGCGACTTGCCTGGCGTTAACTAACGCTCCGCTAACGATTCTAAACCTCAAGTTGACGTTGAGACTCTGCGCATGGTCAAGTCACTTCGGGCCGCATTTCCCGGCCTCATGAAATGAAGGAGCCCGACATGAGCCGACTCCCCGGCAAGACACTCGCCCGACGCATTCCCGCTGCCATCGCCGGCACTGCCGCCGTCGTGGCACTCACCGCCGGCAGCGCGATGATCAGCGCGGGAACCGCGGCCGCAGAACCGGTGGTACCCGAAGGGATTGCCGCACTGATCGCGCAGGCCGCAGCCATCTCCCCCGAAGCCTCTGCTGCTGTTCAGCAGTTGATCGGCACGGCAGGCGCTGATCAGATCACGACCGCTCTCGATCTCCCGGACATCGGCGTCACCAAGCCGCAGTCGTTCATGTACCCCGCACCGACGGTCGGGTGTGGCGTGGCCGGTGAACCCGTCACCGTCACCCTCAGCTCCGCACAGGCCGGTCCGAACTTCCCGTTGCCGCCGTGGGTCGAGGCCGACCATCTCCGGTTCCAGGCAATCCCGGGTTACGTCGGCATACCCAAGACCTCAGGGTTGAGTGTTGCCTGGATCAACGTCGGCACGTTCAAGGGCGGCATCGTCCCGTTGGACGAGAAGTTGCCCGTACTCGATACGCCGTTGCTCTCGAAGGTCGTCGACACCGGTGACGGCAAGGTGTTTGCCGCTCTGTTCGGCAATGTCGATTACGCAGACGGGAAGACCTGCATCGTGCTGCCAACCGTGGGCGCTTTTGATGCTTGAGCAGAGCGAAACGCTCGATCCCTGACAGGCGGCTGGCCTACGCGCCCGGAGTCACCAGTCCGGTCTCGTAGGCCAGCACCACAGCCTGCACACGATCACGCAGATCGAGTTTGGTGAGAATGCGTCCGACGTGCGACTTGATCGTCGATTCGGACAGGTACAGCTGCTGTGCGATCTCGATGTTCGACAGTCCCGTGGCCACGTGCCCGAGGACTTCGCGTTCGCGTTCGGTCAGGACGTCGAGAACCACCGGATCGCGCCGGGGCGCCGGACCGTCCACGATGAACCTCGACAGCAGACGACGTGTCACCTTCGGGGAGACAACCGCGTCACCGGCTGCCACGCTGCGGATAGCCGACACGAGGTCCTCGGGCGGGGTGTCTTTGAGAAGAAAACCACTCGCTCCGGCACGCAGGGCGCCGAGCGCGTGTTCGTCCAGGTCGAACGTCGTCATCACCAGGACCCTGGATTCGATCCCGGACGCAAGAATCTGCTCCGTCGCTTTCACCCCGTCGACAATCGGCATCCGCACATCCATCAACACGACGTCAGGCTTCAGCGCCACCGCCGCTGCGACCGCCGCGGCTCCGTCACCGGCCTCACCGATAACCGAGATGTCTTCATGTGCTTCGAGCACCATGTTCAGGCCCATCCGCATGAGTTCCTGGTCGTCGACTAGCAGCACGGTGATGGGCACGGCGTAAACCTATCGGGCCTGAGACGTCGGTGCCAATGCGATTGCGGCGAGCCGGTATCAATCGTGGATCTCGAGCGGCAGCTCTGCGTACACACGCCAACTGCCGTCGGGGCGTCGTCCGGTCTCGAGTGTCCCGTGCAGTACCGCCACCCGCTCACGCATGCCGACCAGTCCATTCCCCGAACCGTGGGAGAAGGTCGAACTCGACGTTCCGTTGTCGACGACCTCGAGTAGTACCGCGGTGTCGGTGCGGCGCACGGTGACTCGGGCCTTCGGGTTTGCGCCGGCGTGGCGGAGGACATTGGTCAGTGATTCCTGAACGAGGCGATGAATTCCCAGGCTGACTGAAGGACTGACGTCGTCGAGCTCGCCGGTCAGCTCGAGGCGCACGCCGAGACCAGCGGCCCGCATCATCTCGACGACCTTGGCGATGCCGGCAGTTCCGTGTTGCGGCATCGCATCACTACTGACCTCGGTGCGCAGCAGCGAGACGGTCCGGCGAAGCTCGGCAAGGGCGTCGCGTCCGGTGCTGGAGATGTTGCCGAGCGCCTTCTTGGCCAACGCGGGATTGGAATCGACCGCATACGACGCGCCGTCCGCCTGGACGATCATCACGCTGACCGCGTGGGCGACGACATCGTGGAGTTCGCGGGCGATTCGGGTTCTTTCCGTGGCCACCGCATCCTCGGCCCGCCGATCCCGTTCGTATTCGGCCACTTCGAGTCTGGCGGCCACTTCCTCGTCGTAGGCGCGGCGGGCGCTCAAGAACTCGGCGGTGATCCAGGCCAGTGCATAGAGCAGGGTCGCAATGATGATCGTGAGGATCACGTCTTCGCGGATGACGAGCAACGAGAGTGTCATGTCCAGGGCAAGGAAGCACGCGAAAATCGCCCCGGTGCGTCGATCGACGTAGGCGACGAGTGTGTAGAGCGAGACCCCGAGCGCCAACAGGCCTGGATGTTCCGCAGCCGGATCCCCTGTCGCCCACATCATCAAGGTTGCGAAGTACGACAACGACAAAATGGACGCAGCGGACACACGCGGATATTTGCGACGCCACACGACGGGAAGGCAGATCAGAAATCCGACGACGAGCTGAGGCCACCGCTCCTCACGCGGCGAACTGACGAATGTGACTACCTCGAGCGCGAAGAACACGAGCGCCAGCGCGCTGTCCGCGATCATCGGCTTTCCTCGCAGCCACAGGCTGAACCTCCGCATGTGCTCAAGAGTGTCACAGCTGTGAAAGAGTCACCGCCGTGGATATTGCTGATTGGGGACTGCTGATGACGGCAGCGACGGCGGCGGGTTGGGTCGACGCCGTGGTCGGCGGCGGTGGATTGATTCTGTTGCCGGCGCTCTTTCTGGTCGCACCCCAATTGACCCCACAGGCGGCACTGGCCACCAACAAATTGACGGCATTCACCGGGACGAGTGCTGCGGTGTACACGTTCTCCCGTCGAATCCCGATGGAGTGGCGGCAGATGGCGCCGGCAGCCGCGTTGGCTGCGGTGACGGCCGCGTGCGGGGCGGCGGCCGTTTCGCTGATCGACAAGAAGTACTTCATTCCGATCGTGATGGTCGTCCTCGTCGCCGTCGCCGTCTTCGTGACCATGCGTCCGACGCTGGGCACCACGATCGCGACCCATCGTCCGACGCAGGGCAAGACCGTCCTCGTCCTGCTGCTCTCCGCCGGACTCATCGGCCTCTACGACGGTCTGCTCGGACCCGGCACCGGCACCTTCCTCATCATCAGCTTCGCGACCTTCCTCGGAACCGAATTCGTTCGGAGCGCAGCGATGGCGAAGGTGATCAATCTCGGTTCCAATTTCGGCGCGCTCGCCTACTTCGCCGTCACCGGGCATGTCTGGTGGAGTTTGGGTTTGGCGATGGCGGTGTGCAACGTTCTCGGCGCGGTCATCGGTTCGCGGATGGCGCTGAGCAAGGGATCCGGATTCGTGCGGATCACGCTGTTGGTGGTCGTGATCGCCATGGTGATTCGCCTCGGATGGCAGCAGTTCGGCTGAGATCGGCGGTCGTCGGCTAGCGTCGTGTGCGTGACCGTCACCCGAGATGTCGATGCAGATTTCCTCGCCCTCCCGCTGCGAGCTGTCGCTGATGCGGCGCTGTCGGCAGCGAGAACGGCCGGCGCCCAGCACGCCGATGTTCGTGTCCACCGCGTGCTCACACAGTCGATCAGGTTGCGCGACGGCGTAGTTCAGGCGGTGTCCGACGGAGACGAGATCGGGGTCGCCGTCCGTGTGATCGTCGACGGCACGTGGGGATTCGCCTCGCACGCCGAGGTGTCCCCCGATGTCGCTGCTGCGCTGGCACGCCAAGCGGTCGAGGTCGCGAAGGCATTGCGCTCGCTCAATCGGGATCCGGTCACCCTCGCCGACGAGCCCGTCTACGCCGACGCGACGTGGGTGTCGCCGTACCTCGAAGATCCCTTCGCGACACCGACGGCCGAGAAGGTAGGCCTGCTGGTCGACTACTCCGGACGGCTTCAAGCCGCCGACGGCGTGGATCACGTCACGGCGAGTGTCCTCCAGGTCAAGGAGCAGACCTTCTACGCGGATCTGGCCGGTTCGTCGATCACCCAGCAACGGGTGCGTCTGCACCCCGAGTTCGAGGCGACCGCCGTCGACAAGTCGGCCGGCAGCTTCGAATCGATGCGCACCTTGGCGCCGCCGGTAGGCCGCGGATGGGAGTACCTCGGGGCGGAGAGCACATGGAACTGGGGCGATGAGCTCGCGCAGATCCCGGAGTGGCTGGCCGAGAAGACCAAGGCACCGACCGTCGAAGCGGGTCCGACCGACCTCGTGATCGATCCGACCAATCTGTGGCTCACGATCCACGAATCCATCGGACACGCCACCGAATACGACCGGGCGATCGGCTACGAAGCGGCCTACGCCGGTACGTCGTTCGCGACGCCGGACAAGCTGGGAACGCTGAAATACGGAACGCCACTCATGCACGTGACCGCCGATCGTAACGAAGAGCACGGCCTGGCCAGCGTCGGATTCGACGACGACGGCGTCGCCTCTCAACGGTGGGATCTGGTGGCAGAGGGAACACTGGTCGGGTATCAACTAGACCGCGTGTTCGCGCCGAGGCTGGGGCTGACGCGTTCCAACGGTTGCTCGTACGCAGACTCCGCACATCACGTTCCCATCCAGCGAATGGCCAACGTCTCGCTCTCCCCCGACCCTTCTACGGACACCTCGACTGCAGACCTGATCTCGCGAGTCGAGAACGGCATCTACGTCGTCGGTGACAAGTCCTGGTCGATCGACATGCAGCGCTACAACTTTCAGTTCACCGGTCAGCGGTTCTTCAAGATCCGTGACGGAAAGCTCGACGGTCAGGTGCGCGACGTGGCGTATCAGGCGACGACGACGGATTTCTGGGGCTCGATGGAAGCCGTTGGCGGTGAGTCGACCTGGCGTCTGCAAGGCGCATTCAACTGCGGCAAGGCGCAACCCGGTCAGGTTGCGGCGGTCAGCCACGGCTGCCCGTCCGCTCTGTTCCGCGGAGTCAACATCCTCAATACTCGTTCGGAGGCTCAGCAGTGATCGATCCGCAGCAGGTCGTCGAGCGTGCATTGGCCGCGAGGACGGTAGACGAATCGTTGGTGATCGTGACCGATGCGAGTGAGGCGTCGCTGCGGTGGGCCAACAATTCGATGACCACCAACGGAGTTTCGCTGTCCCGGACGTGGACGGTGATCTCGATCGTGCGCGAGGGTGACATCGCGAAGGTGGGCACTGTCAGTTCCAGCAGTGTCGATCCGGAGCAGATTTCCGTACTCGTACAGGCAAGCGAAGAAGCTGCGCGCATAGCCACTCCGGCTGACGACGCGTCCGACCTGATCACGCAGTCGGCGGCAGAGACCGACTGGGACCTGCCGGCCGCCCTGACCGACATCGGTGTCTTTGCTCAGTTGGCTGCCGACCTGGCGAAGGGCTTCGACGGCGGCGACCAGTTGTTCGGCTTCGCTCACCACCAGTTGCACACCACCTGGCTCGGAACTTCGACGGGCGTGCGACGTAGAACGGCTCAGGCCACCGGCTCCGTGGAAATCAACGGCAAGCGCGGCGACGCCAGCGCCTGGGTCGGATCCGGAACTGTCGATTTCAGCGATATCTCGATACCGAAGCTCTTGTCGCAGTTGACCACTCGACTCGACTGGGCGGGTAACTCCGTCAGTCTGCCTGCCGGCCGCTACGAGACAATTCTTCCGCCGTCTGCTGTGGCGGACCTGATGATCTATCTGATGTGGACCATGGAGGGTCGCGGCGCCGAAGAAGGCCACACCGCACTGTCCACCACCGGTGGAACCCGGATCGGCGAGAAGCTCGGATTGCCACTGACACTCACCTCCGACCCCGGCGCCGAGGGCTTGCAATCCGCGCCGTTCGTGATCACGACGTCGTCGAGTGAATCCGTCTCACTGTTCGACAACGGTATGGAGATCGAACCCGTCGACTGGGTCCGAGACGGCGTCGTCAATGCGCTGGCGTACCCGCGCCACGCTGCACGAGAATTCGGTCGACCTGTCGCAGTTCCCGGCGACAATCTCATCCTGACCGGTGGTGACGACACCTCGATCGAGGACATGATCGCAGGTACCGAGAAGGGTCTACTGCTCACAACCCTCTGGTACATCCGTGAGGTCGATCCCACGACGCTGCTGTTGACCGGACTCACCCGTGACGGGGTGTATTTGATCGAGGACGGCAAGATCGTCGGCGCCGTCAACAACTTCCGTTTCAACGAGAGTCCGCTCGATCTCCTGCGGCGGGTCACCGAGGCTGGACGCACCGAGATCACGCTTCCCCGGGAGTGGAAAGATTGGTTCACCCGCACGGCCATGCCGCCGATGCGCATTCCCGACTTCCACATGTCCTCGGTCAGCCAGGCGCAGTGATGACGAAGGTCGTGATCGCCGGCGGCACCGGCGCTCTCGGCCGCCGAATCAGCGACGATCTCGCGGACCGCGGATATGACGTCGTGGTCCTGACTCGCTCACCGAAACCCGGCAGGCACAGGCAGGTTCAGTGGGACGGCGTCACGGTGGGCGACTGGGCACGCGAACTCGACGGCGCCGCTGTGATCAACCTTGCCGGCGAGTTGGTCGATCGCCGACCCACCCCGGCAAACATCGCACTGCTCACCAACTCCCGAGTCGATCCGACCCGCGCGCTGGTCGAAGCGTCGAAACTACTGGCGCACCCTGTTCCGGTGTGGATCCAGGCGAGCACGCTCGCAATCTACGGCGACGCCGGAGAGACCCGACTCGACGAGGCTTCCCCACTCGCTGACGGACCACCTCAGATGACCGACGTCGCAAAGGACTGGGAGGCAGCGGTCGAGGGAGCAAACGCGTCACGAGTGGTGATCCTGCGAACCAGTGTCGTGTTGGAGAAGGGCACACCGGCGCTCGAGCGACTGCTGTTGCTCGTGCGTCTCGGTCTGGGCGGACGCGTCGCCTCGGGTAGGCAGTGGACCAGTTGGATTCACATCGAGGACTGGCTGTCGATAGTGCGCTGGGCACTCGAACCCGATTCGGCTGCCTCGGGCGTGGTCATCGCGACGGCTCCGGATCCCGTCCGAAACTCAGAACTGATGGCCGGGCTGCGCAAGCACCTTCACCGGCCACCTGCGCCGCCGACGCCCGCTTTCATGGTCAGAATCGGCGCGTTCCTTCTTCGCAGCGACGCTGCCCTGGGCCTGACGGGTCGTCAAGCCGTATCGAAAGTGTTGGCGGACAAAGGCTTCACATTCACCTATCCGCGCTTCGACTCAGCGTTGGACGATCTGCTCGGCAACTGAAGCGCGGTCAGGCTGCAGTGACGGCAAGTCCGATCGTTCCGGTCTTGCCGCGGCGAAGGAGACTGCCTTTCATGGTGATCCAGCCGAGGATTCCGTACCGACGTGCTATCGCGTCGCGAGCATGATCGGTGCCCGGTCCGTCGAGGATCTCGGCGACGGCGGCCACCGGTTCACCCTTCGGATTTCCCCGCGCGTCACACGCAGCGACGGTGACCGACGGGTTTCGCCTGATGCGCTTGACCTTGTAGGAATCGGTGACGGTCCACATCAGGAGCTTGTCGCCGTCCGGCGCGGCCCAGAGCGGAGTCGCCACCGGCGTTCCGTCCTTGCGGAAGGTCGTGAGTAGGACGTACTTGGCCTCGGAGACGCGCTTGAAGTCGGAGTTCACTCCTCGAGGATAGGTGCGAGCGCCTCTCGCTGAACACCGACAGGATTCCGCGACTATCTGGCGACTGATCAGTACCACCCAGGAAGTGCCACTTATGCACGTTTTATCCGGTTCTTCTTGACGTCGGACACGCCGTTTCGTCCCCGAACTCCATCTCGAGTTATTCTGAGGCAAACCGTCGAACTGGGGAGTCGAACTTACACATGCAGCGCCGTGACATGCAGCGTCGTGACTTTTTCAAAGCCGCCGGGGCGGGGGCGGCAGTTGCAGCCGCGACACCGCTCATGTCGACGTCGACCAGCCACGCCACCCCCGCACCACTGCGGGCGCTCCCGATGGGTGCTGATCACTACCGCGCGCTCGTCCCCGAGTTGTTCGCACCCTCTCCTACTCCCCCGGAGCATTCCGAAGCCATCGTCATCGGGTCCGGATTCGGCGCCAGCGCGACCGCTCTCCGGTTGGCGCAGAGCGGCACCCAGATCACCATCCTCGAACGCGGACTTCGGTGGCCCCACGATCCGCAACGGGAGATTCACACCTCCGACATGCTGGCCGACGGCCGCGGAGTCTTCCGGCGAACATCGTTCACCAACCTCACCGGACTCCCGGTGGTGTGCGACTACTTCAGCGGCGTCCTCGATGCCACCGACTACGAACACATCTCGGTCTGGCGCGGCGCTGCAGTCGGCGGTGGTTCCATCATCTTCACCGGCGTGATGATCGCGCCCGAGCGCCGATTCTTCGACGCAGTCTTCGGCAACTCCCTCGACTACGACGAGATGGCGTCCACCTGGTACCCCAAGGTGCGCCAGATGCTGCGTCTGAGCCCGTTGCCCGAAGACATTTACCAAACCCCGAATTTCGGCCACTCGCGTCGTTGGGATCAGGACGCTCGTCGTGCCGGATTCGATCCGCAGCGGATCGACGGGATCTGGAACTGGGACGTGGTGCGCTCAGAACTCGACGGCCGAACCCGAGCCTCGGCCACTGTCGGTGACAGCAACATGGGTAACTCCAACGGCGCGAAGTTCGACCTCACACAGAACTACATTCCCGCCGCCGAAGCCACCGGACGAGCCACCGTCTGTTACGGACATCAGGTGCTCGCGATCAGTCGCGAACGTGATGGACGCTACGTCGTCGACGTCGAATCGACGGATCCGACGGGTGGCGTTCTGGCCCGGAAGACTCTTACCTGTGACCGTCTGTTCCTCGGCGCCGGCTCGATCGGCACCTCCGAACTGCTGGTACGCGCCCAGGCGACGGGCGCGCTGCCCAACCTCAACGAACACGTCGGTAAGGGCTGGGGAACGAACGGCGACGCCGGGATGGTGCGCTCGTTCGGCTTCAGTGACGGCACTGCGCAAGCCGCACCGTCGGCATCACGCATCGTCGACGAGTCGGGAATGCCACTCTCCCTGGAAAATTGGTACGTCCCCGGCCTACCCGTCAACATCGGCATGCTCGGAACATTGGGGATGACCCTCGACTCGCAGCGCGCCGACTTCGCCTACGACGGCGGCTCCGATCGGGTGGTGCTGAACTGGCCGAAGAACGGCAACGACGCCACCGTCGAGGCACTACGCGCCGTCCAGAACAAGATGGCCTTCGCCGGCACCACGCTGCCGTCGGCATTGCCGTTCGCGAAGGACGTCAATTCCTCGTTCACCGCGCATCCCCTAGGCGGTGCGGTTCTGGGCAAGGCCACCGACGGTTACGGGCGAGTCAAGGGCTACGACGGCCTGTACGTGATGGACGGCGCCGCTATTCCGGGCAGCACCGGCACCGTCAACCCGTCACTGACCATCACTGCTCTGGCGGAGCGGAACATCGCTCAGATCATCAAGTCCGGACGCTGACTCACTTCAGCGCCCGGATCTGCCGGTGATGCTCGAGGTCTACTCCCCCTCGAGCTCGCCTTCGGTTTCGAGGTACACCTGACGCAAGCCGTCGAGTGTCTTCTGCTCGGGGTGCTCCCACATGTTGCGCTCGGCGGCTTCGAGGAGCCGCTCGGCGATTCCGTGCAAGGCCCACGGGTTGGACTGCGTCATGAACTTCTGGTTCTGCTCGTCCAGAACGTAGGTCTCGGCGAGCTTTTCGTACATCCAGTCCGCGACCACGTTTGTGGTGGCGTCGTACCCGAAGAGGTAGTCGACCGTGGCCGCCATCTCGAACGCACCCTTGTACCCGTGACGGCGCATCGCGTCGAGCCAGCGGGGATTGACCACGCGCGCCCGGAAGACACGTGCGGTCTCTTCCGAAAGTGTGCGTGTGCGAACCGATTCCGGCCGAGTGCTGTCGCCGATGTACGCCTCGGGCGACTTTCCGGTCAGCGCGCGCACGGTCGCAACCATGCCGCCGTGGTACTGGAAGTAGTCGTCCGAATCGGCGATGTCGTGCTCACGCGTGTCGGTGTTCTTGGCCGCCACGTTGATTCGACGGTATGCACTGCGCATGTCGTCGGCTGCCGGGATTCCGTCGAGCCCACGGCCGTACGCGAAGCCGCCCCAGTTGGTGTACACCTCGGCGAGGTCGTCGTCACCGCGCCAGGTCTTGGAGTCGATGAGTTGCAGCAGGCCGGCGCCGTAAGTTCCGGGCTTCGAACCGAAGATGCGGGTGGTCGCACGCCTGGCATCGCCGTGCTCGGCAAGGTCGGCCTGCGCGTGGGCGCGCACGTAGTTCTGCTCGTCCGTCTCGTCCAATGCGGCGACCAACTGAACAGCGTCGTCGAGCAGTGCGAGCACGTGCGGGAACGCATCACGGAAGAATCCGGAGATGCGGACGGTGACGTCGATGCGCGGGCGGCCGAGCTCTTCGAGATCGATGACTTCGAGGTTGACCACACGTCGGCTTGCTTCGTCCCAGACAGGGCGAACACCGAGGAGCGCGAACACTTCGGCGATGTCGTCGCCGGAGGTACGCATGGCGGCGGTACCCCACACGGACAGACCCACCGAGCGCGGGTACTCGCCGTGATCGGCGAGATATCGAGCGGCGAGCGACTCGGCCATCGCCTGACCGGTCTCCCACGCAAGTCGTGAGGGAACTGCCTTGGGATCGACGGAGTAGAAGTTACGACCGGTGGGAAGCACGTTGATCAGGCCGCGCAGCGGTGACCCACTCGGGCCGGCGGCGATGAAGCCGCCGTCGAGCGCGTGCAGGACCTGCTTGATCTCGTTGTTCGTCTGTCGGAGGCGTGGAACCACTTCGGTGGCGGCGAACTGAAGGATCTTCACGACGGTCTCGTCGTCGCTGAGTTGTTCTGCCGCAGCGGGGTTCCAATCGGCGTCGTACATGCCGCGAACCAGTGCGTGCGCCTTTTCCTCGACGTCGTCGACACGGTTGCGGGACTCGTCGCCGTCTTCGCTGAGCCCGAGAGCTTCGCGCAGACCAGGGACGCTCTGTTCGCCGCCCCACATCTGACGGGCACGGAGCATAGCCAGGACCAGTTCGATTTCGGCGTCGCCCTCGGGTGCGCGGCCGAGAATGTGCAGGCCGTCGCGGATCTGGACGTCCTTGATCTCACACAGCCACCCGTCGACGTGCAGGAGCATGTCGTCGAACACGTCTTCTTCGGGACGCTCCGCGAGGCCGAGGTCGTGGTCCATCTTGGCTGCCCGCATCAGCGTCCAGATCTGCTGGCGAATGGCCGGCAGCTTGGACGGGTCCAGTGCGGAGATGTTGGAGTGCTCGTCGAGCAGTTGCTCGAGACGGGAGATGTCGCCGTAGCTTTCGGCGCGGGCCATCGGTGGGATCAGGTGATCGACGAGTGTCGCGTGGGCACGACGCTTTGCCTGTGTTCCTTCACCCGGGTCGTTGACGAGGAACGGGTAGATCAGCGGCAGGTCGCCGAGGGCTGCGTCGGTGCCACAGTTGCTCGACATGCCGAGTGTCTTGCCGGGCAACCATTCGAGGTTGCCGTGCTTGCCGAGGTGCACAACGGCGTCGGCGCCGAATCCGCCGTTGTCCGGTGTTGCAGCGATCCAGCGGTAGGCCGCGAGGTAGTGGTGGCTCGGCGGCAGATCCGGGTCGTGGTAGATCGCGACGGGCTTTTCACCGAATCCCCGCGGCGGCTGGACCATGAGGACGATGTTGTTGAATCGCAGTGCCGCGATGACGATTTCGCCGTCGGGATCCTGCGAGCGGTCGACGTACAGCTCTCCGGGCGCTGCGCCCCAGTGCTCTTCGACACCGCTGCGCAGTTCCTCGGGCAGGGTGGCGAACCATTCGCGGTACTTCGCTGCCGAGATGCGGATCGGATTGCCCTCGAGCTGCTCGGCAGTGAGCCAGTCGGGATCCTGTCCGCCGGCCGCGATCAGGGCATGGATCAGCGCGTCGCCGTCCTTCGCCGCCAGGCCGGGAACTGCGTCCGGACCGTCGACCGGACCGAGATCGTAACCGGCAGAACGCATTTCGGTGAGCAGGTCGATTGCGCTCGCCGGAGTATCGAGACCGACGGCGTTGCCGATGCGGGCGTGCTTGGTCGGGTACGCCGAGAGCATCAGAGCAACGCGACGCTCGGTGGTGGGAATGTGGCGCAGCTTGCCGTGACGGACCGCGATCCCGGCGACACGGGCAGCGCGCTCGACGTCGGGGACGTACGTGGACAGTCCGTCGGAGTCGATTTCCTTGAAGGAGAACGGGACGGTAATGATGCGGCCGTCGAATTCCGGCACCGCGACCTGGGTCGCGACGTCGAGAGGCGACAGTCCGTCGTCGTTCTCGTCCCAGGTGGCGCGGCTACTGGTCAGGCACAGGCCCTGCAGGATGGGGACGTCGAGCGCAGCGAGTGCGGCGACATCCCAGGCTTCGTCGTCGCCACCGGCGGACGCGGTCGCGGGCTTCGTGCCACCGGCAGCAAGAACTGTCACGACCATGGCGTCGGCGCGGCGGAGCGTGCTCAGAAGTTCGGCTTCTGCGGTTCGCAGAGATGCGCAGTAGATCGGCAGCGCGGTGCCACCGGCCTCGGCGACCGCGTCGCACAACGCCTGGATGTACCGGGTGTTTCCGGCCAAATGCTGGGCGCGGTAGTACAGAACTGCGATGACCGGACCGCTCGCCGAGTCGAGATCGGGCGCGAAATCAGCGATGCCCCAGGAAGGCAGGTGGGCCGGCGGTTCGAACCCGTGGCCGGTGAGCAGGACGGTGTCGGACAGGAAGTGGTGCAGCTGTGCCAGATTCTGTGCGCCACCCTCGGCCAGGTAGTTGTGAGCCTCGGCAGCAACACCGGCGGAAACCGTCGAGCACTCCATGAGGTCGGCGTCCGGCGCGTGCTCGCCGCCGAGAACGACTACGGGGAGTCCGGAGGCGAGGACCATGTCCAGGCCGTCTTCCCAGCTGCGACGGCTACCGAGGATACGAACGATCACGAGGTCGACGCCGTCGAGCAAGGGCGGCAAGTCCTCCGAGACCAGCAAGCGTGAGGGGTTGGCCCAGCGATAGGAGACGCCGTCGCCGGCTTCCTGGCTGGCGCGGGCGCTCAGCAGATCGGTGTCGGACGTGGAGAGCAGAAGAATCACGGGTGAAGCCTTCCTGGGGTTTCGCGCCCCGTGGCACAGATCTGTCATAGACGGCGGTTGAGGGTCTGACTCGTGTTTCCGAGCGGAACACGTCCCGCTCGAGCAACACTCACAGTGGCGCGACCGCACCGGACTCTCACCGGTTTCCTCAACTGCCGTCACTGGTGGTGGTGATGCTACCGGTCCGCAGAAGGCACTCATGACAGGTCGTACCCTGGAGCCATGCCCACGGACCGTTCACAGCCAGACGCGTGCCCGGGTGCACTGCAAGTTCACCACGCCGCCGACGGCGCACTGGCACGCGTGCGCCTACCCGGCGGACTCCTCACCCCGGTCCAATTGCAGACGCTCGCCGACGCAGCGCGCGATCTCGGCAACGGGCAGATGGAACTCACCTCGAGGGGCAACGTCCAACTGCGCTCGGTCTCGGATCCCGAAGCCTTCGCAGCGCGAATCGCGTCGGCCGGCCTGCTGCCGTCCGCGACGCACGAGCGAGTGCGCAACATCCTCGCGTCCCCACTGTCCGGCCGTATCGGGGGCGTCGCCGACATTCGTGAACTGGTCCACCGTCTCGATTCGGCGATCCAAGCGGATCAAGCATTGGCGGATCTGCCAGGGCGAACCCTGTTCACCCTCGACGACGGGCGCGGAGACATCACCGGGCTACGGGGCGATTTCGGACTCCATGCGCGCAGCGCCACCGAGCATTCACTGGTGCTCGCCGGTCACCACACCACTCATCTCGTCCAGGCGGACGACGCCGTCGAATTGCTCCTCGAGGCGGCTCGATCATTCCTCGACGTCCGCGACAAGCACTGGCGCCTGGCCGAGGTTCCGGACGGAATCGAACGCACCCTCGAGCAGCTGGGTCTGAGCGCCGAGTCCACCGTTGCGGCGGACCTCACGCCGGATGCACGGCCCACTATCGGCTGGCTCGAGCAGCGCGACGGGACCGTAGCTCTGGGCGGCGGCCTGCGATTCGGGCTGCTCGACGCTCGGCTGGCCGAGTTCCTCGCCGCCGTCGACAAGCCCGTCGTCGTGACGCCGTGGCGATCGGTGCATATCTTCGACCTCGACGAATGGGCAGCCGAGCAGGTAGTCCGGGTGCTGGCACCCATGGGGTTGATCTTCGACGAGAACTCACCGTGGCTCGAGGTCACCGCCTGCACCGGAAGTCCGGGATGCGAGAAGTCGCTCGCCGATGTGCGCACCGACGCGATCACCGCCGTCGAGCAGGCAGAACTTCCCGTTGTCGGGCGCCAGCACTGGGCCGGGTGCGACCGCAGTTGTGGACGTCCCCGCGGGGACGTAGCGGATGTGATTGCGACGGGCGACGGTTACCGGGTGAATCCGGCCGATCGGTGATGCCTCTATCGTGTGGCACATGATCGAGTACATCCGTGACGGCGCGGAAATCTATCGCCAGTCCTTTGCCACCATTCGGGCCGAAGCCGACCTGAGCCGTTTCCCGGCGGATGTCTCGCAAGCTGTCGTGCGCATGATTCATGCAAGTGGCCAGGTCGATCTCGTCGACGACGTCGCCTTCACACCCGGTGTCGTCTCGGCTGCGCGCGCAGCTCTGCGCGACGGCGCGCCGATTTTCTGCGACGCCCAGATGGTGGCTGCCGGCATCACGCGCAAGCGTCTGCCCGCCGGCAACGACGTCATCTGCACCCTCGGCGATCCGCGGGTTCCCGTGCTGGCGTCGACCATCGACAACACTCGCTCGGCGGCTGCTCTCGAACTGTGGGGAGCCAAGCTCGAGGGCGCTGTTGTCGCGATCGGAAACGCACCCACCGCACTGTTCCATCTCCTGAACCTCATCGAAGCCGGCGCACCCCGTCCGGCCGCCATCGTCGGAGGTCCGGTCGGCTTCATCGGCGCTGCCGAGTCGAAGGAAGCCCTCATCGAACACGCCAGCGGGATCGATCATCTCGTTCTCCGCGGCCGACGCGGCGGCAGCGCGATCACCGCCGCCGTCGTCAATGCGATTGCGAGCGAAGTCGAATGAGTGCAGGCAAGCTCTGGGGTGTCGGTATCGGCCCCGGCGATCCCGAATTGGTGACCGTCAAGGCCGCCCGCGTCATCGGCGAGGCCGATGTGGTTGCGTTCCACTCCGCGCGGCACGGCAAGAGCATCTCCCGCGGAGTTGCAGCGCCGTACATGCGCGAAGGACAGATCGAAGAACACCTCGTCTACCCCGTGACCACCGAGACCGTTGATCATCCCGGCGGATACCAGGGCGCGATGGACGAGTTCTACGAAGCAGCTGCCGAACGGCTGGCAGTTCACCTCGCGGCCGGTCGAACCGTCGCGTTGCTCGCCGCCGGCGATCCGCTCTTCTACAGCTCCTACATGCACATGCACAAGAGACTGGCCGATCGCTTCGACGCCGAAGTGATTCCCGGCGTCACCTCCGTCAGCGCGGCATCTGCTGCACTCGGAAAGCCGCTGGTCGAGGGTGAAGAGATCCTCACGATCCTGCCCGGAACGTTGCCGCAGGCCGAGCTGACCAGGCGGCTCAAGGAAACCGACGCCGCGGCCATCCTCAAGCTCGGACGTACCTTCCCACCGGTCCTCCAATCGCTCGAGGATTCCGGTCGCCTCGGCGAGGCCCACTACGTCGAGCGCGCGAGCACCACACGTCAACGCGTCGAATCCGCTGCCGAGGTCGACCCGGACGGAGTTCCGTACTTTTCGATCGCCATCGTTCCGAGCCCGTCGAACAACCCTCGACCTGCGACCGAGTCTCGCGGCGAGGTGGTCGTGGTCGGACTCGGGCCGGGCGACACCGCCTGGACCACACCCGAAGTGGCGCATGAGCTTTCGTTGGCAACCGACCTCGTCGGCTACGGCCCGTACGTCGATCGCGTGCCGACGCGTCCGGGCCAGCGTCGCCATTCCAGCGACAACCGCGTCGAAGCGGAACGCGCCGCGATGGCGTTGGACCTGGCGAAGAACGGCGCCCGTGTAGCTGTCGTCTCGTCGGGAGATCCCGGCGTATTCGCCATGGCTGCAGCAGTTCTCGAAGTTGCCGCCGAAGACCAGTGGCGCGGCGTGCCGGTCCGCATCCTTCCCGGCATGACGGCGGCAAACGCTGTCGCCAGTCGCGTCGGTGCTCCCCTCGGGCACGACTACGCGGTGCTCTCGTTGTCTGATCGCCTCAAGCCGTGGGATGTCGTCGCGCGCCGTATCTCGGCAGTTGCAGCCGCGGACATGGCGTTTGCGGTCTACAACCCGGCGTCGAAGTCCCGGACGTGGCAGGTCCAAGCCATGAAGGACCTCGTGCTCGAGCACCGCTCCCCCGAGACTCCCGTCGTCATCGGCCGCGATGTTGCCGGTGCCGAGGAATCAGTTCGCGTCGTGACCCTCGGCGAGCTCGAGCCTTCCGAGATCGACATGCGGACGCTGCTCATCGTCGGTTCGTCGATGACAACCGTCGTCGAAACCGGTTCGGGCCGTCAGGTGTTCACCCCGCGGCGCTACCCGGAGTGAACGCCGCACGGCGATAGCATGGCGTCATGCCCGTCAACCGGACCCGGAAAGCAAGATACGCGCGTAAACGGAAACGCCGGATGGATTTGGTGGAGCACGATCTGTCCGTCGAGCAGTGGTCCGCGCTCAAAGCGGCCTGGGGTGGCTGCGCGTACTGCGGCGAGTCGGACGAGTCGCCGCAACGTGACTGCGTGCTGGCGATCTCCCGCGGTGGGCGCTACACACTCGACAACATCGCACCGGCGTGCCGCTCGTGCAATGCAAGCAAATGCAACAGCGAGGTCACTCTCTGGTTGCGGCGCAAGGGGTATGACGAGAAGGCCTTCCTCCTGCGACACGCGGAGATAGGGATCGAGATGAGGGCGCAGTTCTCGGAGCAGTCGTGACGACCCCACACGAGTTTCGCCCGATCCTCGACGAGTTGATGGAGTTCGAACCTCTGTTTCACCGAACTTGAGTAGCGATGTCACGAGACGAGTTCGATGCGGTCGTCGACCCGCAGTTCCGGGAGATCGGAGCCTCCGGCGCTCGATACACCCGCGACTACGTGCAGTCGGTAGTTGAGCGCCGACGCCTCCGCGGCGAGGTGAACGACGCCGCCGAACTCGGGTGGACGGCTGACCGGCCAGCGCTGAGCCGGATTGCGCCTGACACGTATCTGGTGACGTACCGGCTGGCGCAAGCGCAACGAGTTACCGAGCGATCATCCATCTGGCGGTTCACCGAGAATCGATGGAGCGTGTTGTTTCATCAAGGCACAGTCGTCGAAAGTGGTCTGGAAGCGTGAACGAATCGACCCCCAACCCCACCATTCCGCTTTGGATGGACATCACCTTCACCGTCTTCGTTCTTGCCTGGATCTTCATCACGATTAGCGCGCTCGTGGCGATCGTGCGCACCGATTTCGACCGCTTGGGGAGCAAATTCTGGTGGTCGGCACTGGTGATCGCGGTGCCTGTACTCGGTGCGCTCGTCTGGTTACTGTTCGGTCGACCCCCGCGTGACTCCAGGTCCCGAACCTGATCTACACCGACGGCCCGGCAGTAGTCTGAGTACGGTCCGGTGCTGTCACTCTGCGCGTATCAGGGGAGAACAACGAGATGAGACCACTTCGATACTCGATCAACGTCACCCTCGACGGCTGCTGCCATCACGAGGCGGGGCTTCCACCCGACGAGGAGTCGATGCGCTACTGGACCGCTCAGATGGAACGAGCCGATGCTTTGCTGTTCGGCCGGGTGACCTACGAGATGATGGAGTCGGCGTGGCGGCGGCCCGCAACGGGGGCGTGGCCTGACTGGATGGACGAGTGGGAGATCCCGTTCGCCGAGGCAATGGACCGGGCTAAGAAGTACGTCGTGTCGAACACGCTGAGCGGGGTCGATTGGAATGCCGAACTGGTGCTGGACGACTTGGGGCCAGCAGTTCAGCGACTCAAGGAGCAGCCCGGCGAAGGCCTGTGGGTTGGCGGCGTAACACTCCCCCTGGCATTGGCAGACCTGGGACTGATCGACGAGTACGAGTTCCTTGTGCAACCGGTCCTCGCCGGACACGGACCGACGTTGCTCGCCGGTCTGCGCAAGCGCATCCAACTCGAACTCGTCGATCGCCACGAGTTCCAGTCGGGTGCAGTCGCCGTGCGATATCGGCCCACTCAAATACCGCCCCCTGGTCAGGTATCGGACGGGTAGTCGACGCATGGCTGGACATGCGCGGTTGAAAGACATGTCGTC
The DNA here is from genome assembly GCF_030208925.1 of Rhodococcus sp. MEB032. NCBI lineage: Bacteria > Bacillati > Actinomycetota > Actinomycetes > Mycobacteriales > Nocardiaceae > Rhodococcus > Rhodococcus sp. MEB032. Next base: position 3,985 of record NZ_JARVSY010000032.1, on the reverse strand, counting down.
GCCTCAGTTCGGACGCGAGAAGAGTTCCCAGTCTTGTTCGGTGTTCGGTATCGACCGGACACTCGGCACAGCATGAACATTAGCCACCGAAGTTCTCCGGACAACCCTCGACGAGATCGAAGCATCGAACTGGATCACGAACAAGTTCGTTCCGTCCGGCGGACAGTAAGGACCACTTGTCGCTATCGAACACTCTGGCCCCTTATTCCACGGGCACTGCACCTCGAGCTGTAAGCACCCCCGGTCGAGGGCCATGCTTGCGCGCACCCTCGCGCGCCTCAGCAAAAGTGGCCAAGCTGGACGGCTACTAGCGAGCGAAGGATCGAGATCGTATCGGCGTCCGACACAGGCCGGACGCCGATACGTGTTCACGTCAGCTCACAGGAGCGCCACCGCTCCCGCCGAGGTGGCGGGCGAAGAACCGAGCCGAACTGTCTCGCTCGTAGTCGGGCACCGGATAGTGCCTGCCCGAGTAGGCGTGCAGCGTCTTCTCCTTCGAGCCGAAGGCATCGAACAACGCTACCCCTGACGTGCGGTCGTAATCCTTGTCGTCCCAAGGGATCCGGTACTCGACCGGGACCGTGAGCTTTCGTGCCGCTTCGATGAGGGAGTCGTCCACAAAAACTCCACCGAAGCTCACGGCAGCGATCCTGGATTCGACCGGGGCCAACATCAGCCCGGTCACGACCCCTAGCGACACGCCGCCAAAGCCGATCGGAGCGTCGGCGTCGACGTCGGGCAGCGTTTGCAGAGCGTCGATGGTCGCCTGCCATTCCGGCACTGCACGCTCCGCCAGCGATCGGTTGTACTCGACGACGATCGGAGCGATCGGCTCGTGGGCCGCCCTAGCCTGGTGGATCGCCTCGACCCACTGTTCGTCCTGTGTGTTCCGCGGCCGATCGCCATGTCCGGGCGCGTCGATCGCGGCGACTGCGAACCCGTGGGAGCTCACACTGTGGAGTGCGCTGGCAACCAGTCCCGGCGCCTTCTTGTGCATGCCGCCGGAGTGCCCGGACAGCAGAAGTGGTGATCCGACGGATCCGGATGGCGGTGACCAGAGCACGCCGGTGATGTCGTCTACAACGAAATGGCGTTCGATGGCACCGTTCGACGTTGTCTCGGAGGTGAATTCGATGGTCTGAGAATTGGATTGCATGGTGTTACCTTTCGGGATTGCCTACTCGAGGCGCTCCCGGCGACACCTACGTCAATCGCCGATCCGTGAACACGAGTGGGAGCACCCACATGGTTACAGCGTTCATGGGTCTCACCTCCTGGCGTGTTGTCACGGTCTCGCACAAGCTATCAACCCGAACCGAAGCTCGTCCAATCATTTTTCCAGCGCGCCCGGCAGCGGTCATACCCGCGATCGGGCGACGCTCTGGCGGACGGCACGGATGTAGCGGCGCGTGACAAACGCCTGTACTCGACGTCCGATCGGAGCGCCGAGACGCACCCACCACGTTCCGGGCTTGGAGAACGCAACGATCTCGATACGAACCGCTTGGCTGGCCTCGTCGAACTGGACGACAAACAATTCCTCCCCGCATTCGGGGTGGCCCGCGCGGGTTCCGTACGCGAAGCCCTTGCGATTGGGTTCGTCTACGACATAGACGATCCGAACGGGGATAGTCACCGGACCAAGTCCGAAAGTCGCATCCTGACCCGCCACGGCGGTCAGGGCTGCCGTCCGTACGGCCAGTCCGGCTCCGCGGTGCATTCCCCAATTCGCGACGGTTCGAGCGGCAACCTCGAAATCCTCCCGTCCGGATCCGACCGTCGCGCTCTCGTGAACGTGGTGATAGCCGGCGGGGAGAACGCCTGACGTTGCGCCCACCTCGAGGTACGTCAGCCCGCCCGGGCGGGACGCCATCATTGCTCGCGTCGGTGGCTGAGGATGTTGATCACGTGGCCGTCGGGGTCGGCAGCGAAGAACCTGCGCACACCCCACGGCTCCTCGGTGACGGGATAGACGATGGTGTCGCCGCGCTGCACCGCGGCCTCGTACGCCGCGTCGAGATCATCCACCTCGACGGAGACGTCCGGTACTACGGGCGCATGAGCGTCGTGCGTCATGACGCTGATCTGCAATGACGGATCCGTCGGCGAAGCCAACGTCACGATCCACCCGTGATCCATGACAACTTCGAGGCCCAGCACTTCGGTGTAGAAGCGCTGCGCGGCCTCGAGCGAGCTACTCGACAGATCCGAAACTATCCGCGTGACGGCCATGTCCCGCAGGCTACGCCGCCGCCGGAGTCCACCGCGACTTGACGAGGCGCTCGATATCACCGGAAAGTTCGTCGCTGACGATTCCCGGAAGCAGGATCTGCCACATCTCGTCGACACGATCCGGAAGATCCGAGCGTCGGGTGAGGACGTTCGAAACCAGCTGTACCCCCGTGAATGCCGAGGGCATGAACCTGCCGAACGATTCTGCGCTGACCGATTTTCGGATTTCACCTTCCGCCTGAGCTCTGGCGGTGAGATCGGTGATTGCCGAGATCCATTCGGCGTACGGTTCCACCGGCCCCTCGTACGTGCTCAGTTCCAGCGTGAGGCGAATGCCCGCGCGAACGATCGGCTCGTCGACAATCTGGCGTGCCATTTCGTGCGTGAGCATGATCATCTGTTCCAACGGGTCCTTGCCCGTCGCGGAAATCGCCTGCACCGACTCGATCGAGAGCCGATGCTGTTCGGCAATGATGAATTGCGCGAGCTCGTCCTTCGACGCGAAATGGAAATACAACGCGCCCTTGGTAGTACCGGCCCCCGAGACTATGTCGGCCATGCTGGTGCTGCCGTAACCAGTCTTCTCGAACTGCGCGGCCGCGCCGGCAACGATTTGCTGCCGAGTCAGCTCGGCGCGTGCTTGCTTGACCACTGAATCCCTCTCGTCCTCCAAAGGCCCCCGCCCAGCAAACCCCACGGTTCGCGCCACATTCCAGCTATACCCAAAAACTTCACAATTGCCCCACATTACCAGCGCTCCTTCCATTGCTTCAATTACGAATGCAACAAAGTCGCTGGTCAGACGTCCGATTTAGAGGGAATCTCCTCTCCCCAACGTGCTTTCGTCAACCCTCGCACGGTCCACCAACTCTCCGACGAGGAGCGTCAACTCCATCATCTGGTCGGTGATTTCCTCACGCAGCTGCGTTGCATCCGCCTCGGAAATCGCGCCGGACTTGGTATCGAAAGACATCAACAACTCGATATTGGTGCGAAGTGCAGTCAAAGGAGCCAGAAGGTCCTGGCCCGCTTCGGTGATCAGACTTCTCTGGCGTGCCCGCGATTCCGACAACGTCCCGAGCATCCGATTGAAACTGACTGTCAACGACGCCAACTCGTCGTCACCGGTCACCGGGATCGGCGCAAGATCATCCGTTTCGGCGACCCGCCGCGTCGCCGCAGTAAGTCGCGCAATCGGCCGTAATCCTGTGCGTGCCACAGCATCTCCGGCCGCGTAAGCTAGGGCGATTCCGGCCGCCCCGAGTGCCGCCAACACCACTGCCAGTCGCTTGAGTACCGAACGCGTCGGCCCCAGGGATTGCGCGACAACCAAAGTCTGGCCCGCAACCGAGGGCTCGACAAGAATTCGATACGCATCAACCGTCGCGATTGTCTGCGACGAATTGCCGTCTGCGATCGACCTGATGGCGTCTGCGCTCGTGCTGAACGGCGGCAGACCGGGAGTCGCCGTCACCAAGGCGCCGTCGGCAGTAAGAAGCCCCACCGCCTGGATGACCGCTGTATCCGCGCCGGCCGTCAATCCCAGAACCGGTGTGACACCGCCGAAATTGACGGTGTCGGTGATCGCGTCACTCGTGCGCTCGAGTTGTCGATCGACGTTGCCTTGCAAATACGCGTTGAACACTATGTACACCGCCGACGCCGACACGATCACCGCGATCGCCACCAGGCCTGCAGTCAGCAATTTCACGCGAGCATGGAGCGTCCGCACGTGAATTCCCGATGGTTTTCG
>NZ_JARVSY010000039.1:0-90654 GCF_030208925.1 Rhodococcus sp. MEB032 | reverse complement strand
GGTCGAGTGCCGTTGCCGTCGATCGAGTCGCTTCGCTCCTCTGAATTCCGAATCTTGGTTCTCGCCAATCGAATCCATCGCAGCGTCTGAACCGGTACCCTACACCCGAACGAGGCTGGGAAGGGGGGAGGGGTCACGAAAAGCGCCCCGTCTCGGGTCCACTGCCTCGTCATCATCATGCTCCCAATCATACACCCCCACCCACCAAATCGCAAAACAACCCGAAACGACGAAACACCGAAATACTCACCACCGCAACAACATTCTACGTTGACGAAAACATCGCCGTGCACAACCCACGAAACCAACCCAACACCAACCGAATACCGAAATCCACTGACACACAACAACATTCAAAACACCCAAAAAACGAGCCTCATAACACCCCCGCACGACCCGGCACCACTCCCCCACACCACCCAACCCGAACACCCCGCCGGCACCCAAAAACGCCGGCGCCCCACACACCCCCAACAACCACCCCAGGGACATGCCATCACCGCAGGTCAAACACCAAACACCAAATCCACCCACACCAACCAAACACACCCCACACCGACATCCACCACCCAACACGATCCAAGGGACGTGTCATCACCCCAGGTCAAAAGCGCAAAACAAGCATCCAAACATGCGCCGAGGAATCACGGCACCGCCGTCAGTTGTCAACAACGAAGGTGAAGCCACCCGGCGGCAACTCGTGCACGAGGACCTCGTTGCCGACACCGGTAACAATCGTCAGGAAGAACTTGGGCTCACCATCGACCTGGACGACCGAATTCATCGTCACCCCACGTTGGCGTGGAACGCGCCGGAAAACCACTTCCCCGCCCTGCACATGCGCACCAGGATGAAGCGACCGTGCGGTGTCGAGGACAACCGCGCGAACGACATCGAGGTCGACAAGGTCGTCATCAGCAGTGATCAGTGAAGGCTGAAAGTCACTCAGGGGGAACGGAAGATGCAGCGGCGTCGAGTCCGACTGCGGCGGCAGCGGAGGTCGATCGGAAAAGTCGACATCCCACGCCAACACCCCCTCGGTCACCGACGGCACCAGATACGAATGCTCGTCCCCGGACTCGACACTTCGGCGAACCGAATCCACGTACTCGGCCAGGGAGCCGAACAGGGAACCGCCCTCGTTCGCTGCCTCCGCCGCGAAATAGCGGATGCATCCCTGCTGTTCGCCCTCACGGGTGTCGACATAGAGAAAATCTCCCGCCCCGTCCTCAGCGAACGGAATGTATCCAGGGACAAACATCTCAGCCGTGTCCCCTGCATGCTGCGCCCGAACCGTGGCAGGCCAATCCGGCCCCAAATCATCGATCGGATGCAAAATTTCACTACAAAGCTTGTGCGTGGCGACCACCTGTTCCAGCGACAGCAGCTCCACCCCCGGCAGAACTTCACCGACGAACTGATCATCTTCCGAACGGAAAGCCTGGCCATCGTGCAGAGCGAAGAACTCACGCAGCTCCTCCGGCCACGAAGCGGTCGCGCCTTCAGCAGCCTCACGATCCGCCAGAACCCGAGGCGCACGCACCGCCGCAGCCGTGACCGGTGCGCGGTCGCGAAGGACATCCATATATGCCTGCCATGCATCGGTCAGTGTCATGGTCCGAATCTATCGGCGTACAAGCACGACCGTCATCGACGCAACGAAAACCTGCCTCTATCCCCGATCAACCGGCATCGACCACTTGGATTCAGGCGGCGGTTGCCGCCGCCGAGAATAGAACGCCGCACCGATCAACACCCACCCGGCGATAGCGAACGCCGACGCCGCACCGTCGAACACCACCCGCCCCTCGCGCACGTCGACGGACGGCGCATACGTACACGTGGATCCGACAACCGGCAGCCACACCCTCGACGCACTCTCCAACGCCACAGCCGAATCGGCTGCGCACAACTCATACGAAGACCGCCCCACCCCAAAGAACGCGAAAGCACCGAACGCCCCCACCACCAACACCAACCCGACGCCGAGTAACACCCACCTGCGCCACCGCGTCCCTCCCCCACAATTCCTCACCCACGCACCATAAGCCGAGCAACCACGCAATACAGCCACCTGCTGTGCGGCGTGAATCTGGAAGGGCGCTGACCCAGTCAGAGCGACGCGAACCAGTCCAGCGATTGTCCATGCGCTCCGGCGTATGCAAGCGCTCCGGCGTATGCAAGCGCTCTGCCGTCGAGGGTGACGACGAACTGGCCGCGGGTTTCTGAGATCGGCTTGGGGAGTTGATCGACGACTGACGTGATCACCCCGCCGCCTTCGTTGGAGATCCAGTGGCACGGCAAACCGCGCACAGTGTCCTCGAATGACGTTCGCGCGTCGAGATCGAGGTAGTTGAGGACCGCGCTACCGAACACAACGATGGTCGTGTCCTGTGGAGCGTCGTGAACCAAGCCTGCGATGGTGTCGGTGAGATCCCCCGCGACCACGTGCGGCGGCTCTTGCCGCGCGATGGCAGCGGTAGCTCGGAGGCGATCCAGCCGGTTCGTCTGCCCCGCCCAGACAAGGCATCCAAGCCAGCGCATGTCGTCGGTGTCGTTGACGTCGAGCGGATTCAGATCGACTCCGGCCCGGTGGACCACTGTCGGAACGGCTGCGGGCAGGGGTGGGCGACCCGTCGTGACGCATGGCAGAAGAACCGGCGAAGGCCCTGATGCGGGGTCGATGGAGGCTTGCTCATCGCCGTAGCGGTAGCTGAACCGGTCCGGATACAGGCACAGCCCGGCTGAGGCCCCGACCTCGATCAGTGACAGCGGTCCCGGAAGCTGCGAGAGCACTGGGAGCAGCGCTGCGGCTCGACCGACCTCGTTCGTCTGGGTGCTGCGCGCCAGCGCCACCTCTCGGACCGCGGCCCAGTGTTCGACCATCCAATCCTTGAACAGCAGGAACAGTGATTCCTCCACGCCCAGGTATCGGGCCGCGCCAAGGACGAGGTTCGGCTGCCGCTTCTCGGGCGGCAACTGTTCGATCAGAGCGACCAGCTCCCGATCCTCGGCGATGCCCAGGCACCACCGTTCGTAACACGGCGAATTGCCGCGGGCCTCGTACTCGGCAAACAACCGATACCACCGCGAAGTATCCATAACTGATCCTTACCCGGACCCCAACCCAGGGCGGCGCAGCCGCCGCCAACGCCCAATATCTGGTGGGTAGCCGAAACCCCTAGGACACCCCGACACGGCACCACTCCCCACACCACCCGACCCGAACACCCCGCCAGCACCAAAACCCGCCGGCGCCCCACGCACCCCCAACAACCTCCCAGGACGAATCGCCGGGTGGCCATTGCACGCGTCGTCCGTCCCGCACCGAATCCATCTCCTCGAATGAACCCACCGCCCGGTTTAGGTTCAAAGTAGGATGGCATCGAACCCAAGTCCAAGGGACCGAGCCGAGAACGCGAATGGTCCGCTGGCACCGACATCGAGAAGCGGAGCACGCGCGATGAATAACGCAGTCATTCCCGACCCTGTACGCGAGGCAACCAAAGCGCTCTTCCGAGCGCTCGGCTCACCGGTAACCGATCAAATGTGGGCCGGTGACTACGGTGCACGCATCGGGTGCCACCCAATCTTCGTTCTCGCCGAACACTATCGAGGACACGACGGAGGAACCCGGGGGTACACCGACAACCCCTACCGCGGGGATCACATGTCGATACCCGGATACACCGAAGACGGCAACGTCTTCGTACTCGACGTCAGCTTCCACAAAGGTGACACACACATCGAACGTATCGACTTCCCCGATGGTCCTGCAGATATCCGCAACGCCTTACACGGGCTCCTCGTTTCGTGCGAGACGCGATGACGACGAAACCGCTACCTGCCGCCGTTCAGGCAGAAGTCGTCAACGCCTGTCGGGCCGCGTTCTACTACCGCGACGATTTCAAAGCATTGATGCTCACAGCAGGTGTAACGCGTGGAATGTACGGGCGGCACGATCACCCCGAGAATTCCAAGGCAGTGATGACCCGCCGGATTCTCGATGACCTGCACGATCTCGGATCCAACGGCTGGACCGTCCAACGCAAGATTGCACTCGAACTGTGCACATTGGATAGACCCGGCAACGGCGTCGAGGACACCAAGGCCGCACGCGATGCATTGGACCGGTTACGACGCGTCGCCAAAGCAGCGCACGTCATCGTCGACACCGAACAGGCAGCGATCGACGAACGCCGAACCCGTGAAGCTAAACGCCAACAGACGCTCGCGGAGGAACGAAAGAACATAGAGCTCCTCTCACACCGTTTCACGGAACTAGCTACGGACAGACCCCGCACTGCCGGCGAGAAGCAGGCCCGCGGCTACCAGCTCGAGACGCTCCTTGTTGACCTTTTCGCCGCCAATCACCTTGACTACGTTGGATCGCGGCGCCAACCACACGAACAAGTCGACGGCTCCTTCTTCTTCAGAGGATTCACCTACCTCGTCGAAGCGCGATGGCGCAACGACAAACCCACTATCGGCGACCTCGCCGACTTCAAATTCAAAGTCGACGGAAAACTGGAAAGCACACGCGGACTTTTCATCTCCATGGCCGGCTTCGACCCCCAAATCCTCGACCACTTCGCACACAACAGCGGCACTCGCAACAACATCATCTACATGACCGGCCACGACTTAGCCCTCATCTTCGGCGGCCAGGTAGGCCTGGAAGATGCTCTCCTCAAGAAAATCGAGGCCGCCGAAAGTCGAGGCGAATACCTCACCAACCTGCAGTGAAATACGCTCATCGAAGCGCGAGCACTAAGCACGTACGATAAGACTGTCACCGACGAAATTCACTCTCGCCCAGACATTTTCAAACGCAATCACCAGCAGAAACCGGCATCCGGCAAGTGGATCCCCTACTACGGCGCACCATTCGGTTGACCGGAAACGACCGCACAGCAACCACCGCCCTGAGCCAACTCATGAACTACACGGACAACAACCGCTCCGTAGAGGTGCCCACAAGATGAACGTATGACCTCTGTCCGTATCGTGAGTTCGTGACTTTTGTAATCGCCCAAATTACCGATGATGACGGTGCGCTCTCGCTTATGGCCGACACAAAGGTGACGGTTGCTCACGATGAGCGAGCAACACGCCAGATCTACACACGCCCGTGCCAGAAAATCGTGATCCTCGATGACAATCTGGTGGCGGGATTCGCTGGAGACACCCCCGATACAGCATTACGCCACTTGGTCGGATTGCGCGGCAAGACAATCGACGAAGTCATCGAGAATTTGGTCGACCACACCGCTCGGCTCAGCGCGATCCGTGGAGTCTCGAAGTCGTTCGTGATCGCCAAACGAGCACCTGCCCCGCAACTGTGGACCGTTTCCAATGGCGATGCTGAGGATCGCACCGCAATCCGAACCGCATGGGTGGGCGACCGAGATGCTCACCGGGCGTACACCGGTTTCTCCTTGCAGTTGCCACAGGAGATGAGCAGACAGGATCGATTCGTGCGATCAGTAATGACCGTCATTCTTTTCGACGACATCCCTACCGTCGGCGGGTATTCGGTACGTGTAACTGGTAGCGCCTCACAGCCTTTCCGCTTCAAGGGTGATATCGGATCCACCGGACCATGGTTCACGGAAGCCCTCGTCACCCAGAGCAACGGAACAATTTCGCTCCAGTTCGTCCTACCGCCTGGCGCTGATCCCACGGAAAACACACGCATCCCCATCCCAGGCGAGGGCACCACATTCAGCGCTCTGGCTCACTATGTGCCGGAGTGCGATACCGCCTGGCTTCATACTCACGAAGACCCGTCATCCGAACCGATTGTGCTTCGCGTTCACACCATCAACGAATTGCTGCACATCGCCGCGACCAAATACCAACAGTATTTGCAGATGCCGACACATGATTCGACGAGAGCGCTACTCGGGCTCCTCCCCACAACATAGATTCCCGATATCGATCTCTACCCCGTACCGAGCTGGCATGCGGTTGCGACCTGGTCGTGAGTCAACTCCAGCACGACCTCGGGAGACCATCACCCCAGTTCAGAGTGCGCAACTACGCCTTGATCCAGGATGCCCTCCGAGAGAGCTTCGGAATGCGGCAGACGTTCGCCGGTGTGAGGGATGCGTACCAACCACGAGCCGCTCGCGTCGGGCTCGTCCCACAACCCGCGCGGAGAGTTGGTGGCCACGACGTAGCGGCTGTACTCGAGATCGACACGAATCGCGTAGTAGCCGTCCATGTTGACGACGGTCGCAGGCCGTTGAGACGCCGCCGCCAACGCAACCAACGCGTCGTCGTACATTTCCGAGAACTTCTTCGTCAAAGGCATTGTCGTCCCACCCGTTCGAGGCCGCCATGCAGCAGGCACAGCGGAAAATCAGTCCGTTGGCCACAGCCATAACGAAGAACTGACACCCACCTCAACCCCGCGATTCGCACACCGCGGGAAGCATCCCACTCCGCGATCACCTGCCGTCAGGCCAGAAGCCCGTAGAGGACCGAACTCTGTCAAGCTGCAGACCGATCTCGCGGCGAAGCTCCTCATCGCTGACAGCGGGGTCCCCGAAGGCGATCGCATCCACTCGAGTGCCGTCGATGACCACCTCGCCCACGACACCGACAACCGAACCGTCGCCGCGACAAGCGATGTCCCGCACCGCCTGGATCACCTGCTCGATCACCGACGCGCGATCAAACCCTGCACCGCCGCGATAGCGATGGACACCGGTATCACCGTCCCGCACCGACACGAACCAGTCCACCTGCATCTTCCTCACATCCTCCCCTGCACCCCTCAGCTACTTCTACCCCGTGGTGAGCGTGTCCACCACCCCGGCCGCGAGCACTGTCACTCGAATATTGCGCTGCTCAGCCTGCTCGACGAGCACCCCGAACGCACGATTCCCACTGACACCATGCCGCACCATCAGCATTCCCTCGGCCTGCTCAATTCTCGCGTGCCCTCATCGCAGCCTGCAGACCCGTGCCCCCTGTCTTGCTCGCGACTGTCGGTCGTTTCTCGCCAGGGTCCTCAAGGGACGAAGAACTCGATTCGCGACCGTACCTAAACGCCGGCCCGTGGCGGTCCCAGCGCTATCGATAGTTTGCACAGTGCCCGAAGTATCAAGGATCTTCATCATTAATCAGAACGCAAAGTCGAGAGCAGGCATTCCACCGAGCACTGCGGCGCCCACAACAGGATGACGCCCATGGCAGGATGACTGGAACACTGTGCGTACGTACCGTCCGCCGGTTGCGGAATTGTTCTGAATATGGATGGGGCGCACAGGATGACGATAAAACCTGCACGGACAGTGCCGGTTGTTCTTGAACGGTTCGGCTCAGATTTTTCAGAGTTCACCGACGCTTTCGCTGAAGGCCAATACGTTCTGTGGCTCGGTTCGGGCATCTCTCGCGACAGGGTGCCGAATGTTTATGAGCTCCTTGAGCGTATTTTGGAGCATCTCCGTACGAACATTGACGATCCCGACTCGGATTGCGCGTACCGCGCCGCGCTGAACGAGGTGTTACGACTGGTTGGCCTGACCCATGACGAACTGGAGAGCATCGACTACGCAATTGCGGTCAAAGACTGGCCACTGCGGGAGCGCATCGTTTCGGCACTGGTAACCAAGTACTCCCAAGTCCTCGACGTCGAGGTGGGCGATGACCAACCTGAGGACTACCTGGTGTGGACGGGTCTTGACGTCCCGTCGACGTATGGGTCACCGGATCTCGAGCCCGATGTCGAGCACTACTGCATTGCGGTTCTTATGCTTGAAGGACTGGTCGAATCGGCGGTCACGGCGAACTGGGACGGTCTACTTGAGAAGGCGCTGGAGGAATTGACGCCGGCGTTCGGTTCGTTAGTGCGGGTCGCTGTGAAGCCCGATGATTTCCGCAGTGCAGGCCGTCGTTTGCAGGTCGTCAAATTTCACGGCTGTGCGGTGCGTGCTCGAGAACACGAGGGCGAGTTCAGGGGTTCGCTTATCGCTCGTGAATCACAGATTTCGGGATGGACTGAGCAGCCACAGAATAGGTCGATGCGCAAGCATCTCGAGATGCTGTACACTGACCGATTGACGTTGATGCTTGGACTGTCCGCCCAGGACGCAAACCTCCACACAGTGTTCGCGAGCGCCATACAAGATTTGGCTCGGCCGTGGCCAGCATCGGCGCCTGCAGTTGTTCTCAGCGAAGAGCATCTTGAGGCTTATCACCGGAACCTTCTCAGAACCACCTATGGTTCGAATTATCAAGGGAACGCCAGCGCTATCGCACGGTCAGCGCTTCTGGGTGCGTACGGAAAACCAACTTTGCTGGCGCTGGTCCTGTCGTCTCTCACCGAGAAATTCAGTTTCCTGATTGAGCATGTGGTAACGGGAGTGCTGGGTTCGGATGCTGCGAAGCAGTTGCAGTCAAACCTTCTCGACCTCCGTGACTCCGCAGCCGGCCGCGCGGATCCCGACAACTTAGGAACGCGTAACCACTCGGAGATCGTGGAGTTTCAGCGGGAATTCCTCGCGCGGCTTATCGACGTAACGAACCTGACGCTCAATGTTTTTCGTACAGGCCGTATGCCTACTGCAGGTGTACGCCGCTACGAACCCATTTCGGACCGTCCAATCGCGCAGGCAGTGCACAGCGCGAATTTTCCTTCGGAACAGTTCGGGCGACTCGGCGTCGCGCTGGCGCTGATCGGGCGCGGACTTTCCGCGGGTCACTGGTCGTTGGTCCCGGGCGATAGCAAAACACCCGATGGTGGTGTGGTCAGCCTGGTCACCCGAGGGCGAGATGCGCAGGTGTTCTTCGTCAAAGACTCCGCGACGTTAGCGAAGCTTGATTTCGATGAAAACGACGGGAACATCCTGGTCGTCGTGGCTGACGAGGAGCCACCTCCCTTGACCCGATCGCCGAAACCCCGATTGGGTCGTGTGGGCAGGACCAGTGCCGGGCGGTTCAACGTCGCGTCGGGCATCGCTGATACGGACTCCGCGGATGGCCTGTTCGAGGCGTTCAAACTTGAGGGAGGGCTTTGATGACGAGTGTTCAAGACGTGCTCAGCGTCCTGGAGCAAGCCGGTTTCGAACGTCTACCGAAGCCGCTGACAGTCGTGGGCGCCGAATTCGACTTCGAGGCCGCAGTCAGTGGGACGCGTACTTCCCATGATCTAGTTTTGGTTGCGACCGACCGAGTTCCCCGTAAACGTCTGCGACGTCTTGTTGCGGGTCTGGCTCGTTCCCTCGATCTGGCTGCCTCGCGACGACCTGTGAGTCTCGTACTTATCGGCGAGACCACATCCGCTGATCGGATGGAGTTGGAACGCTACGCCCGCGTCCTACCCATTGCGTCCGCCACAGCCGATATCGCCGAAATCGAAGACGCTGTAGCTGTCCTCCTGCCGCTCACACTGCCGAACGCAGAGCTGGTCCACGGCCATGACCCGATCAACGAAGTAATGAATGCGCTCGGCCCCGCGAATACGACATCGGACCACATCGCGCTCATCACTGCCGCCGCCGACGGAACTGATGCAGTCCGGGAGGCCCTGCGCCGGTATGTGAATGACGGAGCAGAGTGGACTGACCAGATGGAGAATGTCGATGAGTAAGCTCCCTATCCGTCGCTTGACGGTCTCCGACTTTCGTCGCATCGAAGGCACGCGCGAACTGCCGTTCGATGCCCCCGTCGTCCTCATCCACGGCCCGAACGGCACAGGCAAGACCAGCGTTCTATCCGCACTCGAGCTCGCCCTGACCGGCCGCATCCAGAGCATGGAACGACAATCGGACCGATACAGGGCGCACCTTCCGTTCTTCGGGCAGCCATACGCAACTGTTCGAGCCATCGTCGCGGAAACCCTGCAGACGGGAATGCCCGGGGCCCCGCTGACAGTCAGCGGGGCACGATTGGAGGGCACGCCGGCGTTCAACGACGCCGCCGCGAACTTCTACGCCGAACGCTGCTACCTGGACCAGACGTCCCTCGGTCGCCTTCTCGACCTGTACCAAGCACGCGAGGGCACCGAAGAGACAGCCCTCGAGAAGTTTGTGAACGAACTCCTCGGCCTGGAGAAACTGGACTCACTCCGCAGCGGGCTCAGCGACGCACACGACCTCAGACTCCTCAAGAAGCTGGCCGTCGGAGCCGACGAAGCTGACCGCGAAGCGAAAGCCACAGCTGTCCAGCTCAAAAAAGAGAGCGCACTGCGCACCGAGATCCGGACCGAAGTCGCCAGCGCGCGGGCCGCTGCCATCGCCGCCATCACTGAACTCCACCCTGACACGACTGACGCCATGACTGACAGAGAACTTCTTCAGTTCATCGAGTCAGCGCTCGACGGTGACACCACCGCCGCCGAGTCTGCCGCTGCTGCAACACTTCACCAGGAACTCATCGCTCTGGGCGGTCGGGTCTCAGCACTAACAGAACGCCCAACCACCCAACGAATCCAAGAGATCCGTACCGCGCTGGCGACTGCGATCGCCAAGCACGAAGCGTGGGTCGACACCGAGGGTGCAAAAGTCCGTGAGTGGGAGACGGCAGCCCACACTGCAGGGGCCGACCTACGCATCGAGCCTCGCTATGCCATCGAACAAGCCATGAGCCTGACAACCCAGGAATTGGACAACGCCTCCAACATCCACGCGCAGGCAGAATCGCTCAGCATGCAAATCGAAGCCGGCGACGCGGAGCTAGACCTGATTCAAACCAGACTCGCAGCCGCACACGAGCATTCGAGCGCTCTCGTCGAGAGCCTCTCTGCACTCCGCACCATCATCGGAACCAGCGACCGATGCCCGGTCTGTGACCGTGACTTCACCGAAACCGGAAACCACAGTCTCCGTGCACACATCGACACGAAACTCTCTGAACTCACCACCCATGGACAACAACTCGTCGACCTTCGAAACGTGCGCGATCAACTAGCGGCACGGATCGCACGGCAAGAAGTCGAGTACTTACAACTGACAGCCAGGCTCCTACCTGACGACCAGCAACAGACCCTCATACAACGTCACGCAACACTCGTCGACCTCGCAGCCCAAGTCGCCGGGGTAGAGGCCGCCAAAATCAACGAAGCAGATCTTACGCAACACGTACGTGAGCTTCAGCAAGCACTTGATAACTTCGAGGCGGCTTCTTCAGAAGAGCGCCACCTCAGTCGAGAGCTCGCCAAATACGCAGCTCGTCTGCAAATTGACGTGCCCCCGGCATTCGATTCTTTCCAGACGATATCGACTGAACTTCTCGAACAAGCCGAAGCCCAAGCCGCCCGACTAACTCACAAGGCCACCCAGTACCGGAGAGCAAGCAACGAAGCATCTCGCCTGACAGCCTCTTTGGAACGCGAATCTGTCGTCGTTCATGGCCTCGCCGATACCGCCGAACGCAAGAAGCAATGGGACGACCGCGTCACCGAGACCAAGCGCCGCCAAAAGGTAGCAAAGGAAGTACACGAAGCCGCCACACAGGCACGCACCACAATCGTCCACCGCGTTTTCACCGAATCCCTGAACGAAGTCTGGAAGGCCGTCTTCACCAGACTCGCCCCAAACGAAGGATTCATCCCAAGCTTCGGAATCCCCAACGCCACCAAGAAAACCTTCGACATCAAACTGGAAACCACCCACCGCACAGGAGAAGCCAGCGGACCACCTCAAATGATGCTGTCCGCGGGAAACCTCAACACCGCAGCACTGTCCCTGTTCCTCGCGCTCCACCTCGCCGTCGAACCCATCGTCCCCTGCCTTGTCTTCGACGACCCCGTACAAGCCATGGACGAAGTACACATCGCACAATTCGCTGCGCTCATCCGTCTCCTCTCTAAACAGAACAACCGGCAAGTCATCATCGCCGTCCACGAACGTGAACTCTTCGAATATTTAGCACTCGAGCTCAGCCCCGCATACGAAGGCGACGAGCTCATCACCATCGAACTCGGCGAACGCGCAACCGAACAAGACCAAGGCATAACCCGCCACCACTGGACTCCCGACCCCGCCCTAGCCAACTAGTCCGAAACATCCTCCTGCGGCACCGAAGACTGCGTAGACTCGGGTTCGAGGCTGGCCGAGAATTATCAACGCCGGTTCAAAAGGACCATCGGATCATGCTGTTGTCGTACGCCAATGGACGAACCGCCGCGATGATTTAGCGTGCCCTTCGCCTAAATCTGGGGTATGAATCTCGGAATAGTCCAACTCGCGATCACATGCTTACGGCATAGAATCACAGCGGGTGGATGATTGGAACACCGCACGCGATCGCCATATAACACCGCCGTTGATATCTCGAACTCTTGATTAGAGATTCCAAACCTTCGATCATCTGATCCTGATAGATTCAGCCCATGACTACACCGCCCCCGCGAAGGCGGATCCAACCAACGGTACGTGGGCTTCGTCAGCCTTCGCTTCACCTTGGCCGCCGAGTGGCGGGCCGGTCGACGTCTAACATTTCCCCAGCTCCACCCACGCATCCGACGGATCTCCGCACGATGAAATCAATTGCATGGATTGCTGCGGGAGGAGCAGTGCTTGGCGGCGTACTCGGCATCGGCGCCAGCTACGTGGCAGCTTCAATACAAGTCACCTCAGCAGAAGAGCAGTCCCTTGAGCAGTACCGTCGAGAACAGCGCAAGGAAGTTTACGCCGAAATCCTTACCGGACTCTCCAACTTGGAGAATTTTGAACAAAGCCTAGTCATATCGGTAATATTCAGTCGCGATTCACCTAATCCACCCGTAACATTAGACGTCGAACCGTGGGACGATGGATTTAAAGCGCTCGATGATTCTATCGCAAAAGCTAAAATCATCAGCTCACAGGAAGTAACTTCTATTTCCGAGGCACTCAAACAGGTGCACCGCACTGTTTATAACGATATATCCCAAGTCAATTACACAACTCCGGACTCTGATTTATCCCAGCAATCGGAGGCAGCGGAGGCATTTGCTCGAATTATCTCCAACTTACAAGCACTCGGGGGGCAGGTGGCCGACCGCCCATCCTCGACAGATATCGGTGCGCGAGCTGCGACGCTGAAAGAGGAGTTCATTCGCGCAGCAAAGGAAGATCTCGGACTTAACGACTAATCTTCCAGTAACTCGCTGGACGACGGGGTTATTCAACCAAGCTACCGAGCGACGGCACCTCCCAAGTCGATACCTCCCGCCCGGATTCAGCCCATGTGTCGCCTCACAGCCAGCCGAGGCTGACATCGACGAATCACCCAAGGACCGCGTACAGTCAAGGTAGAATTTCATTTTGAAATCGTTGGAGGTGCGGACATGACTACGGTCGAACAGGTACGCGCGGAGAGAAACCTCGCCCAGATGGCAGCACGTCGTCGCATCGACGAACGCGAACTCGAGCGGGCAATCCTCAACGCGCTCGGAATACATGGGCTGACTCAACGCCGCATCAGCGAAATCGTCGGAGGCGCCTCCCACACGACCATCCACCGACTCGTGCACCGACTCCTTGAGAACCCCGATCAGGTACAACGGATCACCCCGGCGGAAGTAATCGACCGCCGAACCGCTGGGATGATCACCGACGACGAGATGATGGACCAGCTCATGAACTGGTCCTACTCCTTCGGTTACATCCCCAAAATGGACGGCATCGCCACCGATGCGTACATCTCGGGCGACTGGGACGACGTCGAGCATGCCTTCTACCGAGATTTGCTGTCCGACGACGAGTTCACACACCTGATGGAACGGCAAAAAAGTCACCTCAAGCGAGCATCTCGCACCAGGTGACCGCACACAGTTCACTGCGCGATGAGGTCGCCGCGCAGCTAGCGGCACTGTCCGCGCCCGGTCAGCCTTTAAACACAGCGGCAGAGACGTCGACCTGGATCCGCTACGCGGGCGATCCGCTCAGGGCCTCGATGCGCAAGACCATTATCCGTCGCTACCTCGATCGGGAGAGCCCGCAGTGCGAGGGTCGCTCCGCGATCCTCACCGCGGGTCCTCCGGGGGCAGGCAAGACCAACATGCTCCGATCCCAGGTCCCAGACCTGGCCAGTTACCGAATCCTCGACGCCGACATCGTCAAGGACTACCTGATCGAAGCGGCCGTCGGCGACGGAATCTACGACGACCTCCTCGCCTACGAACTCCCCGACCGCCACACCATCGCGCCACGAGAATTGGCTGCGCTCGTCCACGATGAGTCGACGAATCTGATCAACGAGATCCGCAAGCATTGTGTCGAGCAGCGCGAGAACATCATCGTGGAAGGCACGCTGAAGTGGCCCGACCAAGGCCCTGACGTTTTTAGCCAACTCGCAGACGCGTATTACTCATCAGTGGAAGTGCTCGGTATCGAGGTCGACCCGGACACCGCCCATCGCCAGGCGCTGTCGCGGTGGTGGTCGGGCCGTACCCGATGGGTTGCCGGCACCGACACGCTCGGCGGTCGGTTCACTCCCCCGGATGCGATCGACGGCTGCTACCCCACCCCACACACAGCCGACGCACTATCGCATTGCGGAGACCATGCTCTGCAGCTGATCGACCTGGCGCAATCCGGTGTGATCCCCTCAGTCAAAATCACGATCTTCCGCCCGTCCGCCGCCGGATCGCTCGAACCGACGGTCGAAAAGGCTTACCTGCAGCAGCCGGGTCCCCCGAGTTGACGGATGCAGCGGCGTGCCTGACCCCTACGGGCGACCGAAGGATCGGCGAACTCGATCCCACCGACGACGGTGCGTTTTGCCGCACTTGCTCGGTGAGTGGATCCGCACCGTCCTTTCCTCGTATGCACGTAACCCCGTGTCCTCCGCTCGAAGGGAACCCCACCAGGCGCAGCCGTGGGCGTAACCGTGACCAATCCCGTGGCTTACTACGCGGCAGCACCTTCCGGCGTCAAAATCACCTGCGAGCGACACATAGGTAACCGGGTGGCCATTCGAAGAGAGTAAGCACGGCTGGATCATTCACCAGTGGCCACGCTCATCTCCAGAGCAGCAGGACTGGACCAGGAACCGAGATCTACCGTGCGGTCACCGAAGTGAAAATCCACAAACAACGACAATGATCGCGTTGTCCACACCCGCCATAGCTGCGCCAATCCCCCTCTCGCGGTGGGCGGCAGAGCCATGAAGGACGAGAGCGGTTCGCTGTAACGATCCCTGCAGACGCCATATCGGTGGATGCCTGCACACACACTGTAAGACTGTCCGTCAATCTCGAAATCCCAAGGTCCAGATGTTGCGAGAACAAGGACCATTCGGGCAGTGAGAGCATCGGCTTACAAATGGATCGTGAGCCTTTACCGCCGACTGAAGAGCGATTCAGCCGACGACGACCTCCCAGGTCTTCAACTCTGCTGCTGCGGAGGGCTTCCCGTTCCAGAGATGCAACTGATAATCAGGATCTTTGGTCTTCACTTCGTTCTTCACGTCTTTGCCAGCAACCTGGTAGCTCGCAACGTACACGGCAAACAGTTCCTCACCCAGCGGCGACGCTTTGAGGGCCTTCGCGTAGGCGGTCGCAATCGGCCTGAGGTCGTCCGGCGTCTTCACCGAGGGATCGCAGATGTCGATTGCTGCAGCCTGCATCCCTGGATGGCCACTGTCCTTGCTCAACCGACCCGTAGTCACCGTCGCGCCGCCGGGGAGGGGTACTGCGCTCACGGCAGCCGCGAAGGCGGGGTCCGCGATCGGCAAGGCGTTAGGGCGCGCGGCGGCAGCACTTGCCGCTGGAGCGGCGGTCGATTTCGTTGCCCGCACACTGGAGGACGTGGACGTCGCTGACGTTGATGTCTTCGACGAAGTAGCCGAGTTCCCACAGGCTACGAGTAGCACTGCAGTAGGCACCAGAAGTGCCGCAAAGATTCGTTTCATCAGAGAATCAAACCAGACGGACTGGTCGCATTCACGGGGATACCCGACTTTCGCATCCGCCGCGATCACACGACAGGTCAGAGTCGTCTACGACACCTTGAATGCGGTCAGGGATGTGTTCCTGTAGATCACAGCCATGAGGCCGAGTATCCGACAATCGGGGATACAGGGACCACGATGTACGCCCATCCCCGCAACTATGTCAGATGTGCGTCCACTCTCGCTGTTAGCCGAGAACGGGCTCGCCATCGGGATTTTCATGTGCGCGACTAACCAGCGTTCGCGACGTTGATCAAGGTCAAATTGTTGTAGGTCTGGGTCTCCATGTCAGCGAACCCAAACTGTGCAGGCACAGCCGCGGTGGGGATTTCATAGACATAGACCATGTGACTGTCGAACCCGGGCTGTAGTCCGTCGTTGCATTCAGGGTTACCCTGAATCTTGTACAGGTCGTCAATCGGGTCGTATTGCCGCTTATCCGCAGTGATGAGCTTGTTCTGAATCGGGAACGAACATGTCAGGTCCATCGAGACCTTCCCATCGTTGAGAACCGTCGTATCAACGATCACAAACTTCCCACCAGACCTTGGGGCCTGCTCCGCATACTCGCCGCGCGTGATGGACCTTTCGGGCTGCGCCGTAATCGACTGCGATTCGACCACACTGTTGATCGTGACAATCGCGCCGCCACTGGTCACCGGCTGTCCGATCGTCGGTAGTGCTGGTGTTGCCGATTTAGGCTTCGCCGAGGTCGTGGGAGCACCACTAGCATCGGGACTGGTCGAAGAGACGTACGAAACTTCGCTGGAGACAAGCGACTTCCCGTCTACTTTCGCAATGCAGCTCACGTCGTAAGCAACTGCCGCTCCGGAATCGAGCGAACCCGTCAACTTTCCCCTAATAGAAAAGCTCCCGTCATTACCCGCGACGGTGACAACGTCGGCGACGGCGATATCCCCAATCGGGCCAGCCTTATCCTTGATCCCTGATAAACACACCGATTCAGCCTTGGCTTCATCGTGCGTGTCATCCGCACTTCCGCATGCCGAAATCAGGAACGCGCTAACCCCAAGCAAAGCCAGAATTGTCTTCTTCATGGAGCAATTGATACCAGACCTTGCGGTCGGAACCCGCTCGGGGTCATGCTGAGCGGGCAGGAATAGGGACGGTCTCACAGGACGCTGAGCATATACCCGTTACCTTCCTGGCCGGGCCGAATACGGGGGCTGCGGTCGCCAGGCTGGTGCACACGAATAGCACCTGCGCGATCGGCGCGCCCGTCATTCGAAAAGATCCCTAGCGCCGGCATCCTGTCTCTCACCCGATTCTCGACGCGGCAGCAACCTAATAGCAGTGCCGGAGAGCCTTGCCGGGTCGTCTATGATTCCCCGGGCTTCGGTGACCGGCACCGCAGCGGTGGTGAGGTTCATGGCAACGACGAAGCAGAAACTCGGTTGGGGACTAGGCGCTGTGTTGGTGCTGGCGATGTTCGGCAGTTGCATCAACGACGACGGTCCATCGACCAACTCGATCGCAGCGCCCACGACCTCCACTCAAACCTCGCCCACAACAACCTTTGCGGTACCGATCCCGGTACGAAAGCGAGTCGAGTGGGAAGGCACGGTCCTCGACTACGACGCAGCCGGATCCGGCGCAGGCCTCTATATCGACGTCGACGGAGAACGAACTCGCGTCGACATCAGCCACGTCGGCGCAGTGATCTGCGGCGGCTACACCGCCTCCGACTCGAATCGCGCGGTGGTGCGGCAGCGGTTGACCGAACTTGCACCGATCGGCACCGCCGTACGGGTCGTGCGTTCCATGCCCCTCACACCTGGCGGATACGTGTACATCGCAGGACCAGCCGACACCACCATCACCGCAACTGCGACTGATCCGACCACCACGGCCGGGTCAACGACGGCGTCGACAACGGAGTCGGCCGACACCACAACGTCTACAACAGAAAAGACGTCAGGATCGGCCACCACAACCGGCGTCCCATCGACTGCGAACACCTCCACCGGTACCGAAATCCTGCTCAACGAAGTACTTCTCGCCGAAGGTCTGGGCACCCTGGATATGCCGGGCATCAACCTGTCCGTCCTGTCCACGACATCACTCGATCAACAGCTCGCGGCAGCCCGCCAATCCAACAACGCAGCCCCGAATTCGCTACGGTGGCCGGCACTGTTCACCGCGTACCAGAACGCATGGGACAACCGCATCGGATTGCAGGCGCAATGCCGAGCCGACGACGATACCGCGATCATCAAGGCCGAACAGAAAGCCGAGCTCGATCGGCTACGAGCCGGTCCCGACGGGGTCCTTTACACCAGCGACGACGATCGCACCACATACAAATTCGACGACAACGGAAACATCTACGCCGACACCCCACCTACAGCAGCAGTGGTGGCGGAGGGGGCGGCGGGGGTGGCGGCGGGTTCTGCCGTAGCCGCTGGTGCTGACAACACCGATCCACTAGACAAAATCTCGAAACCCCTTGCGCACGAACAGGAAATTCAGGTGAGTAGATGGCCTAGAAGGTTGACTGGACACTCACGCAAACACCTCCTCGAAGCAGCGTCCCCGGATAGGACATCCCATCCCCAGGCGCTTACGGATTCTCTGCCCATGTCCGATTCCGGCGTTGAACCCTGAAACATTGTGGTCGGTTCACGGGTTACCGTGATCCCGACTTCCGGATCACGGGCCGGTGATACTGAGCTTCGGGGCGGGGTCGTGAGCAAGGACTATCCCGAGACAGTCATCGACAACTCCGATCTGGTGCGAGATTGGGCGCCGGTGCTGCGGCGGGCGATCGCCCTCGACGACGGCCGTCTGGTTTTCGCCGCCGAGGACGGTCTCAAGCTCGCCTAAATCTTTCCGCCTCATCGAAGAATCACAGGATGCAGGTGCGGTGCGGGCCGAGTATCAGTGAGAAAAGATGCTGCTCACCAGCGTCAGTGTGCGGCGTCGAATGCATCGATGACGTCGGCTTTGATGCGCCCACGTGGAGAAACATCGAAGCCGTTCTTACCGGCCCACTCCCGGATCGCGTGCAGTTGCTCCGCTGACCGACCAGACCCTGATGCCTTGCGTGCGGTCGAGGTTGTAGTACGCGCTTTGCCTGCCGCGGAGACTTTCTCTGCAGACTTGATATACGGGGCGAACGCCGCTTCGATCTTGTCGGCATTTGTAGGGCGTAGATCGATCCGATAATCGGTGCCCTGATAGGAGAAAGTGACCTGATGGTCCAATCCGGTGTCGATGGGTTTTCCGTCGAGATCGTCGATGAGTTGGCGAATCAATATTTCGGCCACAGAGGTCCTTCGTTGATTTGCTGAATGGGTATGGCGTTCATGTTATCTGCAGTATCAGGCAGTCGGGCCGACACTACCGACCACGGTCATGCCGTGCGATTGGACGTGTGTCCTTCGAGCCTCGGCCGCGGCGATCACGTCGGAGGCAGCGCTGGGACCAACTCCCCCGAGCACTCGCTCGATACTTCCCTGGGTCGGGTCTAGGTCCACGCGCAATAGGGTTGGGGCGCAAGTCATTCGAAATGGCATCCGCGTCTGAATTCTTTCGCTGGTACGCGAGCATGCCGCCTTGCCGTGGAAGTTTGGGGGCAATTCCATCGGACGCGGCGTAAGAAAAGCCGATGTGCGCGAAGGGTGGCACTCCTATCCAATCGATCGCCAGACCAGTTCTGTCCAGTCCGAATCGGACGGCATCACATATGCAGGCCACTGGGCGAGCGCAACGAAATCAAGGTCCTACACATGTAGGAACTTCTTCCGGTTTCACTCACCGCGCAAGACTGCTTGTCAGACCCCGTTCTCGCCTTACAGGACGTCGGCCATGAAAGATCAGGTATTGGCCGTTCGTCAACAAGCAGAGGACGCCAGCGCAGAGAGTGTGATGCCCCCAAGACAACGAACGCCGAAGCCTCGCAACCACCTACCGTGCCGAACATGACCGAGAGAAACGCCGAAGATAGTCGCTGCTTGCGAACCGCACCCCGGTTTTCCAGTCGTCAGGGCTCGAACGGCAATAGAAGTTCGGATTCGAGTTCCAACCTCCAGTACGGATCATCGGTGCGCGTTCCGAATTCCGCGCCTTGAGGGCTGCTTTCCAGGATCTGCGCGTCTTCGCCGCCCACCGCAGAAATCACCGCAGACGATTGATTCTCACGCGGATCGAACACAACTTGGACTTGCACCAGATCGGAGACCCGGATCTGTCGTTGCGCAGGTTCACCGGCGTTGTACGCCTCGGCGAATGCTCGGGCCTTTCCTTGGTCATCCACGAGAGTGGCAGAGAATCGCCCATCGGTCACTACCGTGCTGCCCGATGCGGACTGTCCGTAGTGCTTCTCATCGCCAAATCCGAAGTATTCGATTCGAGAGAGTGTTATCACCAGTCGGGCTCCGTCTGGTAGCGAAGCAGAACCGGACACGTTCACCGTCCGACCCTCCGCAGCGACGGCGGCAGTCAACAGGACAGGTGACGCGCCGGCAGCCGCTGAAGGTTTTCCGGCAGCAGGCGTCGTCGGGTCGTCTCGGACAAGGGGGCAGAAGTCGGTACGGGCATAGTCATTAAGCCGCTGAGCATCCGATAATTCTGCGCCACTGAACAAGTCTTCATTGAGCGAGTTTTCCCACGACGTTTCGCCACCACCGATATCTCGGCAGAACAGCACGATCGCGTAAGCGAAATCCTCGCGCTGTTCCTGATTCATCGGAACCGACGTGCTGATTCCGTACCCGACTTCGTCACCGACGATCCCGAGATCTGTCACCATCCCTGGTGTCACGCCGGCGCGCTCGAGTGCCGCGCGCACAGTACCGTCACTTTCCGCGGAAGTTGTTGGGGAAAAAGAATTTTCGCTATTGGTGCCGGCTGGAGCAGTCGAACCCTCCTGACTGTGTCGATCTTCGACTCGGGTCGTCGACCACGCGTTGAGGAGGTACGCCGCAGCTACGACCGCGGCGGCCAGCCACAGGAGCCCTCGCCAGTTGACCTTTCCCTCGGACGCGGGGGACGAGGCGTGCTGCGCAACGTAGGCAGGATTCCTGTCCCACCCCCGCCTCTGCTCATTCCACAACCATTCCCGTTGTGGTCGCTGTCCGCCGGGACTCTGCTCCGCGCTCATGAATTCCGTTCCGTCTCCAACGCCCACTGATTCCTTGAGGGCCATGTTATTTCTTTACGACACAGTGTTCCTATTCGGCGAATGATGCCATTGTCGACTTACTGCAGCTGCGCGAAGGCTGATATTGGTTTTAGAGCGTTCGGGTCGAAATCCGGTAAAAACGGCGTTCGCCCAGTGAGCCTGCTGATGACATGTCCATCGGCATGCGCCCACACTGTACGGTCTCCATTTACCTAAGCTCAGCCCGGCGCAAACATGAAAGTTTGATTGGAGTGTCGGCATCTTTCGGTAATGTCTTCCCCCTTTCGGTAATGTCTTCCCCGTTGTCTCCATTCGCGCAGAGGAAAAACTCTTGACCGATGTCTCCGCAGATCAGATTGCTCGCGAACTTCGATTGACCCCAGAGCACATGCTCACGTTGCGGGCCCTGCAAGCGCGGATGCTGCGCCGCGATTGGGAAGACGAACGCAAACCCAGCGCCCGCAGCACAAAGCAGGATCGACTGCAGCGTTTCGTCGCCGCCGCAATCAACGAGGTGCTCACCTCCGGCGCGCTACCACCAGCACTGGCAGAGGAATTGACTACCGTCACACACAAGCATTTTCTCGACCAACTCCACGGGCTCACCTCACTGGCACCCACGCTCGCGCAGAAAGTACACCCTCGATCCGCGTCGGTGGTGATCCTCGCCGAACTCATCACCTTCAGCCCCTGGACCGACGCAACGACATGGGGACCCGGAGTACGAAAGACCGAACTCCGCACTGCTGCTGACGATCTCACCGCTCTACGCAAAACTGATCTCGACGCGATGACAAACGAGTTCGAAAGTTTGATGAAAGCGTTGCGCCGCAAGTCGATCAAGTGGGGCAGGGTCGCCGCAGTCTCCGTCATCGGAGTCGGTGCCGGCGCTCTCACTGCAGGGTGGGCGGCTGCACCGATCGGTGCAGCCATCGGCGGCACGATGGGACTGACCGGCGCGGCTGCGGTCTCCGCAGGGTTGGCGATGCTCGGCGGCGGATCCCTCGCGGCCGGCGGATTCGGCGTCGCAGGCGGGACACTTCTGCTGACCGGTGTCGGCGGTCTCGCCGGCGCCGGTGTCGCTGCCGCCGGTGTGCGATACAGCCCGTTGGGTTCGCAAGCGATCGCAGGTGAAGCCGTCAAACTCGACCTGGTCGCTCGCATGGTCCTCGCCGATGCACCGGACCGGGACGAGAAGATGCGGCGCGTCGTCGAAAGCCTTCAAGAGCGACTCAACGACGTCACCGACCGCATCGGGCTGCTAGTCGAGACGATCAACACTCTCAAGCAGGAAAAAGCAGCCACCTCCGCGGAAAACACCGAACTACGCGCTCGGGTGAGGGACCTCGAAGCCGAACTGATCGAGACCAAACAGGCGCAGACGACCCTGGAGTTGGTTCGTGAGCGTCTACCCGAGAAGATCATCGCGTGAGCGAGGATATCGAGCGCAATCTCGACACGCAATCACGTCGACTCGGCGACATCGAAAACCTCATCCGGGCAACTCTCGACGATCAGGAATCGGCGGTATCGCTCGAACATGGTCCCCGATATCAAACCTATGACGAACTCACGACATTCAACGACGACCTTCGCGGACGACGCGATTGGACCGACGTCGATCTCGACGCGGCACTGACCGAGGAGCAACGTCAGGCATTCGAGTTGTGGCAGCAGAAGCATCGTCTCACCTGGTCCACCTCCGACCTCGTGGCTGTCGGGGCTGTCGGTGTCGTCGGGATGATGTGCACCTGGTTCGACGCCTCGATCGACGGCTCCATCCGAGATCGACTCACACTCCTCAAGTCCTCCGGCATCGTCAGTGGGTGGGAGAAAGCCGGCAAACGACTCCCGATCGATTACATGGGGCCCGGTTTCGGGGGACGCGCACATCGCGTCAAAAGCGCCGGCCATGATCTCGCGCGGCCGATCGCGGCGATCAAGCAGATCATGGCAGGTGAATTCAGCGGCACCGCATGGCATACCGGCGTCGCCACCCAGGTCGTCGTTGGAGACAAGTTCCAGGACATCGATTCCACGTCCGAGGCGGCTCTGCGGTTAGCTCAGCATCTCCTCGCGGACGTGATCACCCCGATGAGTCTTCCGATTCCCGGTATGTCCTTCCTCTACGAGAGCGACAGTAAAGCACTGCGCGATTTCGCACTCCACGCCTACAACGGTCTCAGTGCAGGCAACGGTTGGAACGTACGAAACGGTATCGCGTTACCCGGAATGACCGTCCTGGTCACAGAAGTCTTGATGCGCACCTACGTGCACCTCGACCTCTACAAGCAGACCGGCACCGCCCGGTTGGATCTTCCGCACAAGCGCCGACGAAACGAATTACTCCTGGCGGCGCACAGCCTCGTATCAGCTATTTCGCTGGGAAAGGTCGCAGCCCAAATCACCGCCCACTACTACTCGGGAAACTATGTCCGCGCCGTGCATCCCTCGCACATCCGGCACGCGAACATTCCCGCGCTTCTGCGCACAGGCGCACTCGCCTGCACTGTCGTCCACGACGCCTACCGAGCCTCCAAAATCCCCTCCGCCCGTTCGTGGGACGAACTGGTCACTGATACCGCCCAGCCATGGCAGCTGGACCTCGTGGATGGCATCGAAAGGCTTGGTCGTTCGGAAGTCCTTACCGCGCTGGCGTCCCTCGACTAACCTCACCAACCGAACTGCACGGACTCCGAGATCAGAAAGCGTCCGAGAACTCATTCGGTTAGAGCGAGGCGTCGTGTCATAAGCGCGATCATGGCGAGGTGGATCATGGCTTCGTGGTCGTCGGGTCTAGTTTCGTAACCACGCACGCAGCGGCGGTTTTTGCTGATTCACGCGAAACTCCTCTCGACCACCCAGACGTGGGGCCGGACGTGAAACCCGGTGCTGCCGGGGATCCATTTGATGGCCTTAATCCGAAAAGCGAAAACCTGTTTCGCCCACCCGACCAACCGTCCTGGGTAGCCGCCGTCGCCCAAACCAGTGCGATCGTGGAGAATGCGCCGCGCAGGACCGCCAGCACCGGTGTGCGGCGTCGCGGTCCTGGATGGAGGCAGCGGTGACGATCACCGCGAGCGACAGACCGTTGACGTGCGTATTCGGGCACGGACTGCATTGATACCGTCGCCGTACGAATCCACATAGAGTCCCGAACCCGGCACGTAACGTGAGTCCAAGGCGGCGGGATCGTGGGCCATGAACACAACATCGGGACGTCCCCCGTTATACCGGCTGTAGACGGCGTAATTCCAGTCGTCGGGGGCGTAATCATCGTTCCACTTCAGGCGGGCCACAGGGACGAATCCAGCCTCGGAATAGATCCTCGGTAGTGCCGTATCGAAACAGTCCAGTCGTCGTCCGCCTTGCTGGATGGCAACGGCGAGCATGGATTTAGCGGCGCCTGGATATTTGCTGTCCCGATGGGAGAAAGCAGAGACGATTTCGTCGTCGTTGAGTGCGATGCCGGAACGGCCGTCGTCGGTCACGAACAGCCGCATATTCTCGTATTCGCCTGTGTTGTAGACGTGTACGGATGAGGCGAAGCGGTTGCCGACTTTGAGCTGTTCCATCTGCTGCCGATAGAGATCGGCATCGGAGGACGTCAACTCGTACAGTTCCGGAGTGCTGTCTCCTCTGCGTCGAAGCTGACTGGCCCGAACGGCATCGAGCGTGTGAACCTGCGTGGGAACAACCTCGCGGTCACCGATCAGAAGCCGTGGGCTTCGGCTTCCTCGATCGCCAGATCGTCCCATTCCTGTTCGATCGTCGCCCGTGCGTTGTCCGACAGTTCCGGTGTCCATCCCCTGCGACGCCAGAACGCTTCGCGTTGTTCCTGTGTCAGGGGCGGTGTCTCGTTCTCGGTCATGGCTATTGTCCTTCGGGTCGTGTTGGGTGAATCCTGAGACTGCTCTGATCTGCTGTTGACGTGTCGCTTTGCCTGTTTCGAGGCGATGCTGCAGCTTTTCTCGTTTACCTGGATCGTCCTCTGTGCCGAGCTGAGTGCACAACTCGGTTTGTCCACCGGGGGTCGCGTCGTATTCGGCGGATCTGGCGGCGAGGTTTGTTGTCGCAGTGTCCAATCGTTGCCGGTTTCGGGTGTCTGCGGGGTTCGCGTCGAACAACGTCTGGGCGGCATCGAACCTGCTGCGGGCTCTGTCGAGTCGTGCACGCACGTGCGGGGTGCAGCGGGGGCCGGGGTACTTCTGGCACATCTATCGGCTCCCCCGATCCGCCGCGTCGACGAGGCGGCCGAGCATGGCTCCGAGGTTCTCGGCGGCGATGTCGACGAGTTCGCTTCTTTCGGTGAGGTATTGGTCGCGGCGCAGTTCGATCATCACCGAGCACACGTGGGGATCGGTGTTGTAGCGGTCGAGGGGCACGTACGTACCGGAAAATGGGGTATCCATGCCGATGTCCTCGAGCGAGGAGAACGCGGCGTAGGCGGCCTCTACAAGCCAAGGCGGCGTGTGGTTCGGGTCGGTGCCGATACATAGCGCGGGGCGCAGTCCGTCAGGGTGCAGCTCGTACGCCGACGGCAATGTCGGGTAGGAATGGACGTCGATGATCACTGCTCGCCCAGTGGCTGCGATGCGGTCCGTCACCAGGTCGGACATCGCGGCGGCGTACGGATGGAAGTAGTTATCGAGCAGTGCATCTCGTGAGGCGTTGTCGACGTTGCGCAGGACCTCTCCGTTGCAGGTTTGGGTGTAGACCGCGCCGCGGCCGACGGCGTTGAGTTCTTCGCGCTCGTCGGGGAATCGTTCGGGATCGATCACCAGCCGCGAGAGGTCGTTACGCAGTGTCCACGGTCGGGGTGTCACTGATTGCGCGGCGTGCTGTGCGATCTCGTCGGTGTGCGCGTCGGTGATCTCGTCGAGTTCGGCGGCGAGTTGATCGTCGGTGACCGTCAGTGACGAGCGGATCTCGGGTGGAATGACGCGCGAGGCGTGTGGGACGTGCAAGATGACGGGCGAGGATGTATCGCCCGCGATCAGTGTTCTCGTGTTCACGAAATGTCCTTGGCGAGTGAGGAACTGGTGCTGGTTAATTGATGACGTCGACGAACCAACGACCGTCGAGTTCTTTGGCGGTGATGGTCTGTGGGAACTGTGCGGGCGGCTGGCCGGGACGCATTTCGGTGAGAGCAACGGAGTAGATACCGGCCGAGATCGGTGTGATGCGCACGCAGTGGGTGGTCCCTGTTGGGACGGTGTCGATTCCGGCTTGGATCTTCTCCTTCGATGGCAGGGAGGTGTCGGGGGTGGTGAGTGCGCGGACGGCTGTTCCGGAGCGGGTGACGTAGTAGGCGTGCTCGAAGGCTGCGATGACTCCGGGGCCGCTTTTCTGGTCGCCGGGGTCGGTGCGGCATGCGGTCGGATCGGTTTCAGCAGCGGCGGGAGCGGGCGGGGTGATGTCGAGGGTAGTTGCCGTTTCCGAGGTGTCTGTCTCGTCGGCGATTCTTTCCTGTGCACTCTCGTCGCTGCCGGAGAGGAGATGCAGAACGAACCAACCGAGCAGCGCGACCGCGACAATCAAGGCAGCGACGTAACGCAGGCGGGGCGATCGGAAATCCCTCTCGGGCGGACGCTTCGGCGCTGGCGGAGGCGTGGGCGCGGTAACTGTTGTGGCCGTGTCCTCGCCTGCGCCGTGGGGCGTGCCGCCGAGTAGGTCGATCACTGCGGGGTGCCTTGTCGTCTTCATCGCTGTCGTCCCTTCGGTGCTCACGCCTGGTTCTGCAGTGACGCATGGACAAGTTCAGGGTGGGCGGCGCCTTGCCGCCCGCCCTGAACGACTCTGATCATGCGGGCTATGCCGGAATACCCGCGCCGACTGCGTCGCTGATCAGCGAGGACGCCAGGCCCGGGGTCGCGTTGGTGAGGAAGTCCGTGAGTGCGGTGTCGACGTGTTCGATGATCTGCTCGCCTCCGGGCTGTCCGGCGACGAAGTCGCGGGCCTGCTGGTCGATCGCAGGGGCCGTCGCGACGGTGTCGCGGACAGTGGTGGCCACGGCCTCACCGATGGGGCCGGAGTTCTCCCAGTCGGTGAGCGTGTCCTGTGTCTGGCCGGTGACGGCGGGTTGGTCGACGTCGGGGACCTCGATTTCGACGGGTTCGCCGAGTTCGCCTGCGCCGTATGCGACGGCTGCGGTGAATCCTGCTATTCCTCCGCCGAGGCCGCCGAGGACGAATGCGGGGGCGCCGGCGAGGAGGGCGCCCGTACCGGCGCCGACGGCGGTTCCTGCGAGGCCGCCTGCTACCCAGCCGATTCCGGGGACGAAGACGTTGCCCAGTCCGAGTCCGATGTTTCC
Source organism: Rhodococcus sp. MEB032 (assembly GCF_030208925.1). Taxonomy (NCBI): domain Bacteria; kingdom Bacillati; phylum Actinomycetota; class Actinomycetes; order Mycobacteriales; family Nocardiaceae; genus Rhodococcus; species Rhodococcus sp. MEB032. Next base: position 63,313 of record NZ_JARVSY010000039.1, on the reverse strand, counting down.
TCCGACGGTGCCGCCGGTCAGCGCTCCTCCGATGGCGAACGGGGTCGCGAGGCCGATTCCTCCGGCGAGCGCTCCGGCGGCGGCTCCGCCGACTTGGGTGGCGGCGTCGCGGCTGGCTTTGTCGACGGGGACGCCGAGGGAGCTCCAGCCGGTGGCGACTCGGGATTCGATGATGGCGGTGGTGTTGTTGGTCCGTTCGAGGTCGACGTCGGTGACCCAGTTCGGTTGTGCGATGTGGAAGGTTCCGATGCGGAGGGTGTCGCGGGGGGCGATGATCGGTGCGACGACGTCGACGGGGCCGGGGAGATGGAGTTGGGTGTAGTCGGTCGGTGTGGTGTCGGTGTAGGTGGGTGGTGTGTAGGTGTTGGTGTCGTAGTCCCAGTTCGGTAGCGGCTGGTAGTCGATGTGCTGGTATTGCGCGGGTGGGTCGATCCAGTAGATGGGCTCGGTGGCGGCTGAAGCTTCTGTGGCCGGCGGCGGGGTGGGTTCGGTGGTCACGCCGGACTGTCCGGCGCCGTCGGTAATGCCCGCTTGCCCTCCTCCGTCGGTGATGCCGGCTTGCCCGGGCGCTGCGATTGCCGGTGGTGCGAGCGTAATTCCGGCGGCCACTGCTGCGGCAGCGATGACGGTGATGGTGCTCTGACGGGCGAGGGTGCGGCGGCGGTGTCGGCCGTGCCGGTGTGCGCGGCGGGTCGCTCGGTTTCCTGCGGTGGTGTCGATGATGCTCATGTGGTGCCTTTCGTTCAGGAGGGTGCGGATGGGTGCAAGGAGGAGCGCCGGTGTGCGGCGACGGCAGATGATGGGTCAGTCAGCGGCGTGGGCGATGAGATCGATGACGGTCGCGGCGACGACGGTCAGGGCTTCGGTGGTGCTACGCCGGAGCTTCGAGGTCGCGATGCGCTCGCCGGAGGCGAAGAGAGGTTCGAACGGCATCCGGGCGACCGAATGGACTCCGGCGTCGAGAAAGGCGTCGACAGCGTCGATTTCGACCATCGGTGCATCTCCCGGTCCGTCGGTGATGACGACGATGGTGCGAGCCATCATCGCCCGGCCCGCGGTGGCGGTGAGGTCGAGGAGCATGCGGTGCGCCGCTGCTGCGGCGTCGCGGCGGAGCGGTACCGGTACGAGGAGGACGTCCGCGTGGATGGTTGCCCAGTGCCAGCTGCCGGCGAGGCGGTTGTTGCCGGTGTCGGCGATGAGGATCTCGCGGTGCTGGGACAAGATCTGCGCCGCGGCGTGGGCGTCGTCGTAGCCGAGACTGGATCCGTGGGCGCCGTTGTTGCCGGCGACGATGTCGTCCCCGCCTGGTTGGCGGGTGAGGTACTGCGAGAGCGCCGAGGGTCGGATGCTTCCGGGCTCGGCTGCCTCGGCGGCGAGCAGTGAACGCACGTCGTGTCCGTCGCGGGGTGGGATGCTGACGCGGTCGGCGAGGCTGCCGCCGACATCGGCGACGTCGACGCAGACCGTGGTTGCGGCGCCGCGGTGTTCGGCGATGATCGCGTTCAGCCCTACAGCGAGTGGGGTTTTGCCGACGCCGCCTTTCGGGTTGGCGATCGTCACGATCGAGAACCCCGGGAGGGGGCCGGTGAGGGATGCGATGGCGGCGCGGTGGCGCATTTCGGCGGACTCGGGTTTCGGGGCGACCCGGAGGTTGAGGAGGGTGTTGAGCCGCCCTCGTAGTCCGGTGCGGGCGGGTTCGTGCGAGCCTGCCGCGATCTCGGGTGCTGCGAGCACTGATGTCGAGGTCGGTGTGCGCGCCGCGGGGACTGGTTGGGCATGAGTGTCTACTCCCTCGGGTGGCGGTGAGTCGACGAGGGGTGTCACCGCCATTGTGACCGGTTCGTCGACATGATGATCCGGCTGCGTCTGTGGTGTGTCGGCGGGTGTGGGGATGGGTCCGGTGGGCAACGATTGCGCCACCTTCCCGTCCGGTGCGACGGTGAGTTGGCGGGAGCGGCCTGCTTCCTGCACGGTGACCTCGACGGGTGAGCCTGCGTCGGCGGAGTGTTGTCGGCTGAACTGTGCGATCACCGAGTGGATGGACTGCCCGTTATCGGCGGACAGTTCCACTTTCTCGTCCCCTGCCCCGCTCACGAGTGCGGTTCGCTCGGAGGTGATTTCGATGGCAAGGGTCGACATCACGCGGTGGTTCCGGTGAAGGCTCCGACGCCGGAGAGTTCGGTGTCCATTTCGAGGACGATGGTGTCGGCTTTGTCGAGGGCGGCCAGGGCGTCGTCGCGGGCTGTGCCGTCGGGGAGTACTTCGATGATCTGGCGGCGGGTGGCGACGGCTCTTTTGATTTCGTCGAGCCGCGGAGCGGTCAGTTCCTGGTCTTCGCTGAGTTTCGGTAGCCATGAGGGGATGGCGTTTTTGAGGACGCGGCGTAGTTCGGTGATGACGGGGTCGCCGCCGCCTTTGGGGGCTGCGAAGGGGTTGCGCAGCACGGTGATGTCGTCGGCGGTGGGGGTGATCGATTGGGAGATGCGGCGGCTCATGGGTGGACCTTTCGAGTGAGGGTTGTGCAGGTGTCAGCGAAGTCGGGTCGCGGGGTCAGGGCGCGGGTGCGGTGGTGTCGGGTTCGGGGAGCAGGACGACTTCGTGGGGTCCGTAGGTGATGTGGTTCTTGACCCGTCCGGCGCTGTGGAAGGTCAGGGTGGTTTCGGTGACGGTGCCGCTGTCTTTGTCTCGGATGACGGTGACCGCGGCGACGGTCACGGGGTGTTCGTTGCCGCGACTGTCGTCGACGAGGACGGTCATTCCTTCGGTGACCGCGGCGGCGGGTATCGCGTCGGCGAAGTTGTCGCCGGCATCGGCGGCGGGGGTGTCGTCGTGGTGGCCGAGGACGGTGGGCTCGGGAGCTCGGCCGTAGGCACGGGCCGCGACGGCGACGGAGCGTTCGGATTCGATGAAGTGGCGCAGTTCGGTCGAGTAGAACGCGATGTGCGGTTCCTGCTGGGGCCGTAGCCCGTCGATGATCTTCTTCTCCGAGTCCGAGAGCTGGTTCCATTTGTTGGGGTGCGGGTCGACGTTCGGTGTCCACCACATCTGCGCATCGACGGGCACGCCGTCGTTGCCGAGGGCGACTCCGCGGCCGGGGACGGAGGTGTCGATCTCGCGGCCGATCTGCGAGTCGCCCCACAGCATCATCGCGCCGTCCTGCGAGAGGTTGCCGAGGGAGATACGGGTGCCGAAGTTGTCGCGCGCGTTGCCCGAGGCGCCGCCGAAGAGGGACGCGTCAGGTCGTTGCACACCGAGCAGGAGCCGGATACCGGCCGAGCGTGCGAGGACGGCGAGATCGGCCCACGCCCCGAGTGGGTCGAGTTCTTTGAGGAGATCGCGGGTTTCGTCGTCACCGGTTTTGGCGAGGCGCTGCCATTTGCCGGAGAGGATGAAGAACTCGTCGAGGACGGCGATCAGGAGAGGAAGTTGGGACGGCTCGATCTTCTTCACGTGAACGTAGTGGTTGCGGGCCATCATTTCGCTGTGCAGGGCACGCACGAGCATCGCGGAGCGGACGGCGTCGTAGACGATGGCGGCGCACCCGGGGTAGCCCTCGAGTCCGTCGAGTTCGATCATTTTCGGGTCCACGCCCAGGAACGGGATTCCTCGTCGCGATGCTTCGGTGAGCAGGGTGCGGATCACCGAAGTCTTGCCGCCGCCGGTGGGTCCGACGATCAGGCAGTGAGGTTTGTTCGACTTGGTGGAGATGTCCCAGAACATATTCACCTCCGATGCGGCCGTCGCGTAGGGCAGGTGGCGCAGGTTCTCGTCGACGAGTTCGAGAGGGTGATCGACACGGGTCGGCAGTGGGGCGCGCAGGCTCATCAGGAGGTAGCCCTCGGCGGGACACCAGTCGGTGGCCCAGGTACGGCCGGATTCGTGCTCGCCGGCGAGGGCGGCGAGGGCTTCGTCGACCTTCTTCTGGAATCCGCGTGCTCCGCTGGAGAGGGTGGGTGTGAAGGTGATCTTGAAGGCGGTTTCCACGTCGCCGTCGAGCGCGGCGACGCTCACGGCCGGCTCTTTCAGCGGTCCGTCTTTGAGGGAGTTCGCCAGTGCCTTGTGCCGCGGTGATTGGAGGTCGGGTTGAGTCAGTGTGCGGGTGATGCGGATCCGGTCGCGGTGGGCGTCGTGGACGACGGTGTAGGTCCACTTGCTGGTGCGCCTGCTCGCGGAAGCCCGGACTGCGGTGGTGAATTCGTCGAGCTCTTTCGGACGGATGATGGCGCCGCGCGCAAGGGTGATGGTGGCGCTGCGCAGGGTGGTGATGCCGGGCGGGTATCCGATGGTGATTTTGATCGGGGTGTGGCGGGTGCTTTGCCGGATTTGGGCGTCGAGTCCGGCGCGGTGACGGTGGGTGAGGAACCGTGCGATATCGCAGGCGAACAGGCCGAGTGTGAGGGCGGCGAGGGGGCACCGATACTCGTGGACTGCGGAGACTGCGGTGTCGAGCTGTGGGTTCGAGAATTGTTCGGTGAGTTTGAGGAGCCGCGGCGCGAGAAACGCGAGTGTTGTTGCGATGACGGCGAAAGGTGCCCACTCCCTGTACGGGCGGATGGCGGACTCCCCCGCCTGGTTTGTTCGCGCGTGGGGTTTGTCGGATCCGAAGAGGTCGACGAGAAAGTCTTTGAGCGGGTCCTGCCGGCTTCTGCTCACCGTCTACTCCTCTCACTCGAATCCAGTCCACGACGGTCGTCGCTGGGGTGTGTGGGGTGCACTGTCACAGAGCGTGGGAAGCGATCTCAACCCGCCTGTGGATAACTTGTTTCGAGGGTGCGTGCGTCACATGTCCCGAGCGGTGATACCGGGGCGCGATAGACACCCATCGCCTCTACCCGCGGCTGGTTCTGGTTGTGGTGCTGCGCATTACCGATCGCAGGACCCGCGATGACATCGCTGATGCACCGTTTGGGGACTTGTTCAACGACCTACGTCACGGGCCCGAGGACGATGTGCATCTCGGGTGGTTTGTGCCTTCCTGCGCCCCTGTTCGCGGACCCCTTTCAGGCTCTCGAACGTCTCGCTTCGTGAGGTACGGAACCCGGTGTACGAACGGCCGAGAACGGTGTGGACGATACCGCGGCAGGCGCCGCGCCACGATGATCCGGCGATACTCCGCATAGACCCCTGACCAGCAGTTGATTGAAATATGTTGGCGCGAAGCAATTTTGAGAAGTACACTCCCCCTAGGCCCGAAGGGCCGGGGGAGTGACCCCGAAGGGGAAGGGTGAATCGCCCCCCTGAATTCCACCTCTGTCTACACCCTCTGCAGGCACCCTCGATGCGGGACTGTTCGAGCATGGGGTGCGCGGCCTGCTGCGTGTGCGTGCTGAACACGCTGTGCATGCAGCGCATGCACATCACGCAGGAAGTGGGGACGAACGGTTCTTCGAACTTCTGATCATGGCCACGGCGCGGGTGCCTTGAGCAAGTTCCAGCAGGGGTGACTCGCACAGCTGGCGGACATGTTCCGAAAATGGTTCTGTGCCAGATTGTTCAGGCGGACGAAGGTCACGAAGCACAGCGAGGGAGATACGTGTCGATCTCCATGGTCTGCGGCGGGTTCGTCGACCATGCCCATTCACAGTTGTCTGCCACTCCGCTGAAGGAACGCTCCCGTCGGGATGTGGGAAGTCCCGGCGGACACCCCGCAATGAAGACCACGACGTAGACACGCCCACCCCACACTCGAGGTCGTTCCCGCGATCGCCGAGAGATCCCCCGACGGGTGAATCGCGACACCTGAACGCACCCGACACGGACGACACGCGCTCGCGCTAACCGACCGGCGCATCACCCGCGGGGCCGAAAAGTTATCCACAGGTTGCATTGAAATTCCTGCCACCACTCTTCTACGTTTCCGCGCAACCACATTCGTGGGGTCTGGTTTCACCACTGTGTTGGAGAGTGCTCATGTTTTCTCTTGCTTCCACCGTGATCGACGTGTCGATCCCGGCGACGCATCCACCGCTCACCGCCGATGCGGTGACCCTCGCGCAGTCGACGGACGTCAATACCGGTGGTCTGCGCGCGTGGATCAAGGACAACATCGTCTTCACCATCCTCATCGCCCTCGCGTGTGTGGTTCTCGCCGGTGGGCTCAAGGGCAATTTGTCGCGGGTCTTCACCGTCGGTGGACTCGGGTTGTTCGGGCTTGCCTACCTCGGTATTGCGACATCGGAATCGGCGGCCACGGGGATCGGCAATTGGATTCTCGGGCTCGTCGGTATCTCGACCTGACCGCCGATGCCTGCGCAGAGACCATTCGAAGGGGATGCTCGGTGATCGACAACGACGACCTGATGTACCGCGTGGACCGGCACTACCTCGGTCCGACCGGTTATCCACTGCCCATGCGGATCCGCTACACGGCCGGCATCGTCGGCGTGGTTGCTTTCGTGGCGGTGTTCGTGATCGGTCGCGGAATTCTGCACGTCCCGCTCGGGTTCAAATCGCTGATGGTGATGGCCGTCATCACGGTGTGGCTTACGACCCGGATCGCGAAGTTCGTCACCCCGGACCGCCCACTCCGCTCGGTTCTCAAGGCCGCCCTCAACGACCTCGTTGCACCGCGCCCACCGAAGCGCGGTGCACCCGTGTTCATCTCGCTACCCGAGCGGTTGACTACAGGAGAACGTGCCGTCGTACCTGTTCGCCTCGACGGTGAGGATCACCGATGACGTTTCCCGAGAACGACATTGCGGCTCTGTTCGATCCGAAGCTCGACGACCCGGTTCCGGTCATTCCTCCCGGTGCCCTCCCACCGTCGTGGGCAGCCGTGCAGTCACATTCTCCGCAACCGGCGCGTGCGTGGTCCGAAGCCGAACCTGCACACACTCCGGATGGTTCTGAACACGACCACGGCGAGAACGACATCGACGGCCACACCTCCCCTGCAACCGATCCGGACCACGTCGCAAACAAAGCGCTCGGCCGTCAGCGTCGCCGCACAGGCGAAAAACGGGCAAAGTCGGCAACAGATCGAGACAAGGCCGCAGCGAAGAAACGTGCAGACCGCGAACAAAAAGCGGTACTCCTGAATCTGACCGGCACATCAGCGAACATCACCCGCACCGCGGCCACCTCCACTGCATGGTTCGTCCAACGCCAGGGGCCGTGGAATTTCCGCACCACCGGAAAGCAGCGCCGCTTCATCCAGGACGAAGCGATCATCCTGACCAATCTGCAGAAGGCCGGCGTCAACAAGGTGCATCGCCGCCTCGTGCGCACCCCGTTCCCCGTCGCACAGTGGGCGATCGATCACGACACGTGGGCCACCCCGATTCCCGATGTTCCCGGCGCATTGTCATGGGCGGACTACCTGCGCGGGCAGCAGCATGCGATGTTGTGGTCCAACGCGACGATCAAAGGCCGCTACTGGGGTATCGAACTGCCGCAACGCTCCTCACTCGGCCAGGGGTTGGACTGGACCGCCCGGATGCTGCGCCACCTCGCTCACTGGCCACTGCTGGGCAGAGTGTGCACGGGGGTGAACAGCTGGGCCGACGACGCCTTCGACCGGGAGCAGAAGGCCCTTGCCGATCACCTCGCCACACTCGAACGAATCATGTCCGGCCGCGGTGTGAAAGCAACCCCGGCCACCCCGGCCGCGATCGACTACTTGCTGCGCCGATCAGCGACCATCGGTCTACCGCTGGAAGCTGGCGGTGCGATCGCCGGCGCCGGAGACTGGGAAGAAACCGACGTCGCTGCCCTGGAAGATCTCACCGACCTCTCCCTCACCCCAGGCGACGGGTACACCACCGTCTCCGGCGTCGTCGACGGCCGCAAGTACACCGGCGTGGTGATCGTGCTGACGATCGGCCGCATGGCTCCCCTACCGATTCCGGAACGGATGTTGCCGTGGCAGATCATCGGCGATCCGTCCGGTGAACCTCTCGAATGGTCCGATCGCATCGAGCTGCACGACAAAGCGAAAACGATCCGCACCATGCGCTCGCTGACCGGCAAGATCGAATCGCAGTTCGACCACTACACCGTCGAACACGATCAGGTCCCGCCGAAAGAGTTGGCGGAGCAGCACGCCCGCGCACAGGACGTGATCTCCGACGTCGAAGAAGACCATTCCGGACTCTCTACTCGAACCACCGGGTGGTACCGCCTCGCGGTGGTCGGCACCGACCCCGACGATGCGCGGCAGAAAGTCTCCGATCTTCAAGAGATGTACTCCCCGCACATCGCGCTCGAACAAGAGCACGGCCAATACCAGTTGCTGCGCGAGTTCATACCTGGTGAGCCGCAAGCCAACATCGCCAACAGACGACACATGGATGTCGAAGCAGTCGCCGCCGGGATGGCGACCGTCAGTGACCGGATCGGTGACCGCCGCGGTGTCGTACTGGGCGAGACCGGATCCATCTCGCCGCGCCCGGTGATCTGGGACCTGTTCGCTGCGCACGAGATCAAGCACAAGTCCGGTCTGACACCGATCGTCGCCGTACCCGGTTCGGGTAAGACGTTCCTGGCCGGCATGATCGTCTACCAAGCCGTCAGAGCCGGCGCGTACGGCGTCGTCCTCGACCCCTCCGGTCCGCTCGCAGCGTTGGCCGGTCTACCGGAGTTTCGTGACATCGCCCGCGTCTACGCCCTCACCGGTCGCGATTCACGCGCTGGCGCCTTGAACCCGTACCGCGTGATCACCGATCCACGTCGCGATGATCCCGAGTACGACGCCCGCAACGTCGAGTTCGCCCGGGATGCAGATCCGTTCGCGGCGGCGCAGTCGAAGTTCGATGCGGATATGCGTGCAGCTGCCGCCGAGCGTGTCGAGGTCGCCGTCTCGGTGCTCAAGATGATGCTTACCGAACGGCATCTGCATCTCGAGCACACCGAACCCGTGCTGCATATGGCCGCGAACATGGTCGGCGGCGACAGCAACCACAATCTCCGAGAGGTGTTGGCCGCGATCCAATCGATCGGAGTGAGCGATCCGGACCAGGCCGTCAAAACGTGCGCGCACGGGTTGTACCAGCAGCTCAGTTTGATGTCGGAGCTGACCGAGGCGCGTGTGTTGTTCCCGGAGGAGGGCACGATCGGCAGTGGAGCGGATGCGTTCGATGCCGACATCCGTCTGACGATCTTGACGATGCCGGGCCTGCAGCTACCGCCCGAAGGCACGCCGTCCTCGCAGTGGACACCGCAGCAACGGATGACGGCGCCGTTGATGCACATGGCCGCGTGGCTGGCGAACAGGCTCGTCTACGAAAAGCCTCGCCACGTGCGCAAGGTGCTCTTCCTCGACGAAAACAAATACCTCGAATCCACTGGCGCCGGCCGCACCCTCAACCTCCGAATCGCGCGCGACTCACGCAAATTCAAGGTCCGTGCCCTGGTCTGCTCGCAGCTTCCGGATGATTTCCTCGGATTGGACGGCAGCGACGACAAAACCGCCCTGACCTATGAGGTGTTCGTCGGTGACGTCGGCGGTGATCTGCATGCAATCGAAGGCGCGCTGAAACTGCTCAAACTTCCCACTGGGCAAGGGTTCGAGCAGTTCCTCGCTGAACTGGGCAGCGGCGGTGAGGACACTCTCGACGAGGACACCGACACCTCGTATCAGGACGAAGCGCGGCGCTGGATGATCCGGATGGCCGACGACGTGGAGCTGGTGCGTTCGAGCTGGATTCACTACGTGCATCTCGCGCATGTGTTCACGGCGCTGAATTCTTCGTCGGCGAAGAACGCGCTCGGCGGCGCCGCATGAATACCCGCGGAGGGATCAGAGCGCCCTCGGCGGAACTGGATGAAGTAATCCATCGCAGATCGCGAGTTCGGGCGCTGACCGTCAATCTGGCGCGGGTTCTCGCCGTTCTGGCGTTGGTGCTTGTGTCCCTCCTCGCCCTGGGTGGGCCGATCGCATCGGCCGGCGGATTCGACTGCAAAGACGTCCCCTCCCCCGAGTTCCCGAACTCAGTGATGGCTGCCGAGTTCGATTCCTCGAGCAAAGACCGCGAACCGAAACAGGGCGGCACCGGCTACGAAACCTACGGGTGGGCCGGGTTGCGCTGGTACACCTACGACCTCGGCTGCGGCAACGACCTGGTCCGCGCACCGGACGCAGTCGCGGACACCACCCTGGGCAACACGTTCCTCGCGATCGGCAAGGGATTCGCTGCTGCAGCGTTCTGGCTCGACGACCAGACGAAGACCGGGCCAGTTTCAGAAGAGGCAGGGATTGCCCCGGCGATGGTGCAGTTCGATCAGATCGTCGCCTCGATCTCCAACGGGATGCTCGGTGTCTACGGAACGTGGCTGGGTGTGGCTTTGATGGTGGTCGCGACGATCATCATCTGGAACGCCCTCAAATCGAATGCCGCGGCCGTGACCCGCACCGTCGCGATCGCCGGCGCTGCAATGGCGATCGGAGCACTGTTCGTCGGCGCACCGCAAAAGGCCATCCAGGTCGCCGACGACACCTTCGGCTCGGTCATCACCGACACACAAGGTCAGATGTTGTCCGTGTCCGGAAACACCGGAGACCCCCGCAATGTGCTGATCGACAAGATCTTCCTCGACGACTGGCGCAAGGGATGGTTCGGCGCGAATTTCAACGACACGGAACTGCAACTTGGACCGAAGCTCCGCGACACCCTGGCATTTTCGTACGCGGAGCAGCGAGAAGTGGCCGGCGACAACGAAGCCGCGAGCGAGCTGGCAGACACGAAAGCGAAAGACTTTCAAGAAGGCATCATCGACAAACTCGACGGATTGAACCTCTCGTACGGCCAGTTCCAGGGCAAGGACTCCGGACGCACCGGCACAGGGTGCATGGCGATGATCAAACTCGCCATGCCCTCCATCCTCTGGATCGGCGCATCCATCCTCAAACTCACTGCGCTACTAGCCATTCGACTCGCAATTCTCTTCGCACCGATCTGGGTTCCGATCGCCGCCGCACACGGCGGCACCCTCTCGCGCGTGTGCCGCATGATCGCCACCGCCTACATGTGGGGCGTGGCCGGCGCAGTCATCATCGCGCTGTACCTGATGGCGCTGGTCAAGCTGTACGACACCGACAACGGTCTCGTCGACGGCACGTGGCGGCTGTGGTTCACGGTCATCTTGACGGCGGTGTGCTGGTTCATCATGCGCCCGTTCAAACGGATGACTCAGACCTTCACCCAGAACCAAGCGGGCGCACTCAATCGCAAAGCTCGTCACGCGCAGACGTCGATGAAACAGAAGTTCTTCAAGGCCGGCAGCGCCGTCGTGAGCGGTCCCGCAGCGTCGATGGTCGAGGAAGGTGTCGGCGCGCTTCGGAAGGCGACCAAACGCGGCGGTGGCCTCGACAAGGATTCGGTGACACCAGTGCGTCCGGAAGGACGCGAGTTGAATCAGCGACGTCGCCACGAGGTCGACAAATCGCGCGTCGATGCACGCAAGACGATGGATCGCCAACAGCGTCTGACGGATTCACGCAAAAACGATGTGCGCCGCCGAAGCCTCGCCGGTACCGCGAAGAGTTCTACGGGCCTCAAGCGGCCCGTCGCCGATCACCCGCAAACCGCAGGTACCGCCGCCAATCGAGGCCAGGCACTCGCTCGCCAGTTGGTCGGAACCGAAGCCGGTTCGCCGCGCGGCTCTTCGTCGGTGAGTGAGACATGGGACGGAGGCCCGCGGTCGAGTATCGCGCCGATGAAGGTGTTCACACCGACCTCGCGGGATGTATCCACCGGGTCTACGACACCCCGTTCGGGTGCGGCGCGCTCGAACTCGTCGACTCCTCCGCGGTCGACGGCACGACTGTGGACGCCGTCGTTGACCTCAGCAGGCACTTCATCCGATTCGACCGACAGGTTCAGCTGATGCCTTCCAGCACAGCCAATCCCGTCCTAGCACCGATCCGGCGGTGGGTTCTCTATTCGCGCACCAATCTGACGATCACGGTCGTCTCTGCGTTCGGTGTGCTGTTCGTGGCGGGAGCAGTGTTCGGCCAGTCCCCGACCCCGTCGAACACTGCCTCCACCGCATCAACGACAGGAGCAGCGTCCGCGACCCCGGGCGATCTGAGCTACGAGTTGACCGAGGTGACCGAATCCTCTATTGCCGGCAAGTCGATCGCGTCGGTAGCCGAGAGCGCACCGGCGACAGCGATGGCCTACGCGCACGTCTACGTCGATCAGTCACTCTCGAACAGCGAATGGAAGACCAAGCTGGGCGTGCACACCTCCGAAGCGCCCGGCGTGGCGGTGGTCAATGCCCGCCCGCTCGTACCGGTCGCGATCATCGGCCCGACGCGTAGTGAGATCGTGGCCGGCACTGGCGGTGTGAGCGCGGTGCAGGTCATCGTCCCGACGCAGGCGGGGAATCTGCGGATCACCCTCAAAGTGTCGGGCACCGCCAAGGGTTCGACGTGGCAGGTCCAGAATCCATTGCCCACCCTGGACCGCGGCGAGATCGACAAGCTCGGCGCACCTTCCCTCGCGAGCACACCGACCTTGGAAGCTCCCACAACCACCACGACTCCGAAGTCGACGACCTCACCGAGCACTACCTCGCCCACGACGCCGACATCGTCCAGCTCGACCACTGTTCCCTCGGCGGACCTCGAACCGGCACCGGTTCCTGTTCCCGGCCCCATCCCGATTCCCGACCTCGACACACCGCTCCCAGGAACGCTGTGAGTCGCCGCCGTGCGGCGGTGGCCCTGATCGTCACCGCCGCCACCGCCGCGATCCTTGGGCTGTCCGGATGCACGCAGCAGCCGGTGATCCCCCACAACCGTTGCAGCGGAGACTCGTGGAGTGAGGGAGACGACAAAGCCACCTCGGCGACCGGCAACACCGAACTGAAAGCATCGGGGCCGATCACCCAGCCAACCAAGGACGGAACGACGACGTTCACGTCCCCGTTCGGGCCTCGTTGGGGAACCGAACACAAGGGCGTCGACTTCGCCGGCCCCGTCGGGACAGCGATCTACGCGGCGCTCGACGGCGTCGCGGTCAAGGCCGGGCCCACATCCGGGTTCGGGAACTGGATCGTGCTCGACTCGCTCGTCGACGGCAAACCCGTGAGCACCGTCTACGGCCACATGTTCGACGACGGTGTCCTCGTCACGGAAGGCCAGCAGGTCAAGGCCGGCGACCACATCGCGAACATCGGAAACAACGGCCAATCCACCGGCGCACACTTGCATTTCGAATACTGGGACGGAGGACGACTGCAGGGCGGAACCGCCGTCGATCCGATGACCAAGCTCGGCGGAGCGCCCTCCCCCGCCGGCGAAGTGGGCAGTGATTCTCCTGCCATCGAGCTGACCGCGTCGTCATCGTCGATCGACTGCGGCGGCTTCGGAGTGGCAGGTGGTGGCGATCTCAAAGCCGGTTCCGTTCCTCCGGAAATGGAACCGTGGTTCCGCAAAGCCGGATCGATCTGCCCCCAGATCAAGCCCTCACTGCTGGCGGCAGACGCGAAAGCCGAATCCGGCCTGGTCCGTGGACTGACCTCCGGCAGCGGAGCGCAAGGAACCACGCAGTTCATGCCGAGAACATTTGATTCTTACGGCCAGGACGACGACGGCAACGGCAAGATCTCGATCTGGGACGACGGGGATGCGATCATGGCTCAAGGCCGATACTTCTGCGCCATCGCGGCCCAGATCGACGGATGGATCGCCGACGGATCAGTCAAAGGCGATCCCAAATCGCTCTACATCGCTTCCTACAACGCAGGGGAAGGCGCGGTGAAGAATGCCGGAGGAATGCCCAGCGGCGGCGACTACACCACCCAGACACAGCCCTACGTCGCGAAAGTCCTTGCATACGAAGCAGAATTCGCTTTACCCGGTGGTAGCGGCGAACTCGTGATTTCGCCCGGTTCGGCGTCCGGATCCCAGGTCGTCGAAGCTGCCCGCCAATTCCTCGGCACCCCGTACGTCTGGGGCGGCGGCAACATCAACGGCACCACCGGCGGTGGATTCGACTGCTCCGGACTGACCAGCTACGCCATCTACAAGGGCAGCGGAAACAAGATCACCCTGCCCAGGACATCCGAACAGCAGTGGAACGTCGGAGTCGAGATTTCGATCGACCAAGCACAAGCCGGGGATCTGGTGTTCGGTTCGTGGGCCGGAACAGGTCCTGGCCACGTCGGCATCGCGATCGGCGGAGGCAAGATGATCCACGCCCCCACCACCGGGGACGTCGTCAAACAAGCGCCACTGCAGAGCGATATGAAAGCCAGGAGGGTTCTGTGAGCAACGCACGCAAGCTGGTTCTGCTCGCCGTCGCTGTCCTCCTCGTCGGGGGACTGGTGTACTTCCTCTCCTGCCGGGGCAACGAGACCGGAACCGCAACAGCCGAACAAGCCACACCAGCACCGGCGCCGCCGACCATTCCGCCGTCCCCGGACCCGACAACAATCGACATCACCGAAGATCCGGATACGGAGGCGGCCGAAAACATCGCTCGCCAGGCACTTTCCGTGGCGTTCACCTGGTACCCGGCAACGGACCGCAGCCCCACCGACGGATACGCACGCGCCCGCGAATGGTTCACCGACACCCTGGCACAGACCCTGCTCGTCGACAGGCACACCGAACGAGGCCCTGGAGCGCAATGGATCCAATGGGCCTCCGGCAACGCCAAAGTGGTCGCAGACGTAACGCTGGGATGCTCCGGCTGCCCACCCGACAGCGACGCACTCATCCACCGAGTCGCAAGCATCCACCAAACCGCAATCAACGAAAACAAAACCAGCACTGTCACAACGGATACCACGGTTTGGGTGACCCTCACCAAGGGTGGTGACCAGTGGCTCCTCGACACCATCCGCTACTGACCACCACTCCCAACCTTGGCTGCACGACAAAGGATTCGTACCGATCGACTAGGTTCGTAACCAACAGGGCACCGAACGAGACACAGGCACAAACGGTTTCAGGAGAAACGGGCCCGAACAGGCCCGCGAACCCACATTGGAGGGAAACACACATGAAGCGCACCACCACCGCCATCGCAGTCACCGGTATCCTTGCCGCACCCCTGATCCTGACCGCATGCTCGGACTCGACACCCGCCAACGACAACGGCAGCAGCGCAAGCAGCGGTCGCGCCGGCACCGTCACACCAGCTGAATCCTCCTCGTGGCGAGGAGACTTGGTAATCGGAGTCGGCGACCAACAAGCCGACGACAAAATCACACTCCCTGCCGCCAACCAGGTCCACGCACAGTGCATAGGCGAAGGCGACAACCTCACCGTCGACATCACCGAACCCAACGGCTGGCATGCAGTCCTCACCCACGGATCCCAAACCGTCACCATCGAGAACCTTCAACTGAACTACGCCGCGCAAGAATTCACGACTTCGCAGAGTTCGCTCGACCACGAAATCGCTTCAAACGAGAAATTCGGAACAACCAACCAGTTCCTCAGAGGCGTCACCTGGGACGTCCCCCTGCCCGGTGACGTGGAAATCCAACTCAACGAGCGAACACCCCCACACTGGGTGATCAAATCAGCCGAAAAGGTTAACCTCGCCATGCATGTCGATTGCAGCTCTCACTAGCAACAGCGAAAGTGCGGTCCGGCGCGATCAGTTCCGGCATCTATCGAGCGACAAGATCGCCGGACTTCCCATTTTGGACTATCAGAGATTGTGGTCCGGGTCTCGTCGTTGCCCATCCGAGATATATCCCACCAAGAAGAAGCAGTAGCCCGACTGAGCCCCCGATTGCCGGGCCGTAGTCCGTACCCCAGCGGATTTGGTCTCTGTACATGACTGCTCGTTCGATCTGTTCGTGCTGCGTCTGGGAATCGAGTTTGGGGGCTACATCGATGATCGTGATGGTTTCAGCGGCTGAAGCGGATGTCGCAAAGTATTGCCTATAGTGTTGCTGCACTTGGATTATGGCGCCGGAAATTGGCTCGACGGATAGTTCGCGCGTGATGCCGTAGAAACGTTTCATGGTAACTGGGCTCGTTCCTGGTTTCCCCCAGTTGGAGGCGGGCAATGTGATCTCCGTGCCAATCTCCACAGGTGCGATTTCCTGACGGAAGTTGTAGACGTCAACGCCTTCAATTTCACCCTCCGCGATGAAGTTCGCGTCATAGCTATCCCGCAGTGTCGAGTCGAAATACGGATATGTTCGTTTCTGTGTGTCGAACGGAAATTTGAATTGAAGTCCTTCATGGGCAACGACTTCCGCCGGTTTGTCCATCACGGTCTGGATCGAGCCGATCGGCTCCTCGACCGGGATCGCCGAGATCCTGTCGACGGTGGAACGATCAATGCTTGCATTCACAATTGCTGCCGAACCGACTCGATCGTCACGCACCATCTGAACCGCCGACTGCAGGGTCACCGCGTCGGAGCCCGACGGATCTTCGGCAGTGACGCGCTGCTGGACCGTGATCGGAACATTGCTGTCCACAACCAATTTGCCCTTGGCTAACGCCGCAGCATCCAGCAACACCGCAGTACCCGTCGACACTGTTGCCGCATCGATGCTCAACGGAATCTTCACCAGTTGGCCCTTGGCATAGGTTGGCGCCAACGCACTAATTGTCAGCAGAAAACCTGCTGCCGCAATAGCCACGCAGGCAGCGCGTCGACGTGAGGGGCGCAAGTTAGGCGACATTCGGACGACCCTAGCGTGTCTCGTGCTCGACTGCGCGAGCCCGTGACTGCGCTAGTCTTGAGCGCTCAGTTGAGCGATATCAACTACAACGACTACGGTGTTCGGTTGGGGCCGTAGGGGATACTCGGTAAGGAGGTGCCCCGAAGTGGCAGACAAAACCGTCGCTCGAGCAGTCGAGCGCCTGTTCCGCATTGCCGTAGGCGACGAAGCGCGAACCCTTGAAGGTATGGCCGAAGCATTGTCGCGCGACCGCGGACGCCCACTGACCGTGCTGGACGACGCAGTCCTCCCGCCAGGTGTATTTGGTCAATGGGTCCGGCACCACGACCGCGATGAAGTGTCCTGTGCAGGGTGGGTTCATGCGCGCGACCGAACGATTGCTCATGAGTTGGGACATATCGCGTTGAACCACTCCGGTAGGCCGGCCATCGATTTGGCCACCGACTTCCTCCCACCCGCGTTGCGTGATCTTGGAATTCTGATGCTTCGACGC
The DNA here is from genome assembly GCF_030208925.1 of Rhodococcus sp. MEB032. Taxonomy (NCBI): domain Bacteria; kingdom Bacillati; phylum Actinomycetota; class Actinomycetes; order Mycobacteriales; family Nocardiaceae; genus Rhodococcus; species Rhodococcus sp. MEB032. Next base: position 46,224 of record NZ_JARVSY010000039.1, on the reverse strand, counting down.
GATTGTGTGGACACCGTCTCTACGGAAGAAGCCGAGGCTGAAGCATTCGGGAGTCTGCTTCTGCGGCGGCTTCACGTCACACGGCGCGCACAGAATCCATCGGTTCGTTCACAACTGGATGAGGCACTCGGTTGATCACTGCTCTCGCGGCGGCAGTACTCGCCATTGCAGCGGCCACCCGGATCCAGCGTTGGTGGTTTTCCAGGTCATGGACTCTGGCAGGTGCAATCATCGTTCTACTGTGTATGTCGATTCATATGGCGCTCAACGTGAAAACGGTCGAGAGCGCTGTCAGAGTCACACTCGGGGCTGGCATACCCGGAACAATCAAAATGCTGCTCGTCTGCGGTATCTGCGTCGGCACCGCCATTGTGTTCACAACCGTTACCAGCTCCCAGCATCTCAAAAAGCTACTTTGGCTACATATTTCACTGTCAGTTGTCACCGCAGCGCTCTCGTTCTACTTCTTCTTCAAGACTCCGTGGCCGGCATCGAACCCCGACAACCGGACTTTCGACAACCAATACGCATTTCTTCCGGGTTACGCAGAGGGCCTGATGTTGGGCATGGCCTATCCGTTTCTGTTGTGCTTGATGGTGACGATCGTCGCTATTCGGCAGGCAGACCGGCGGACGGCAACAGGCTGGGGGCTCATCATCATTTCCCCCGGAGCCGCAGCACTCAGCACATACGCCGCACTCCGAATTGGTTACCTGGGGTCGGTACGGTGGGGACTGATCGATCCGACCCCGACACCCTTTGCTATCTCGCGCTTCCTGGCCGTTGTCGGCGTTCTCTTTGTCGCAGCGGGGGTCTTGGTTACAGCGATTGGAACCGCGCTTGTCTCACGAGCGCAACTTCGGGCCTTTGACGACCTTCGCTCCGAGCTACTTGCCCGTTGGCCTGGCGTCCTACGGCCATCCGAGCCCGGAAGCGGCGCCGCAGATCGGACCGCCGATCGCGCAGCGGAACTGTTGGACGCACTGAGCTTGGAAGCCAAGAGACAGGCTCTACCGAACCAAGGTGCAGCCTTGAGCCGGACAGAGGTGGCACATGCTGTTGCGGAATGGATTATTACCGATCGGATTCCTGAGGGACTGGGATCGGACAACCTCCGAGCACGGGCAGCTACTTCAGATGTCCGCTGGGCGCGAGAACTGGGTGAGGCGTACGCCCGTGAAACCGAACGAAAGTTGGTCCTCGAGCAATGACAGAAACACGAGTACAGGGGAATACCTCGGGACAGGACCGGATCGCACGGTTACTTACCGAGGTCGGCGCGCCCTGGGGCATCAACATCGTGACCTCATTGATCCTCGGGTGCTCCATCGGGGCGCCAGGATGGGGAATCTTCGTCGCGATCTGCTCAGGTGTGGTCCCTATGGGCGTCATCCTCTACGGGATGCGGAAGTCCAAAATCGGCGACCACCACGTCACCAGCATCAGCGAACGACACCTGCTCATTGTTGTATTGCTCGCAGTTGCCTTGGTTGGGTTGATCATTCAGATTGTCGCGAGCGCACCCATTCAGATGATCGCGTTCATGACTGCCGGTTTGGCGGCGCTGGTAGTGGCTGCATTGATCACTAGCGTTCTTCACTGGAAAGTCAGCGTGCACACTGGAGTTTCAGCCGGGGTCACCATAGTTTTGGCACTTGCGCTGTCGCCCTGGTGGCTGCTTGCTCTCGCCTTGACCCCGTTGATCGGATGGTCACGGGTTCATTTGGGAGATCACACCAAGGGACAGGTCATCGTCGGAGCTATCGCCGGAGCAGTCACAACGGGGATTACATATGCGTTGATCGCTTAGAAACTAGTCATCGTCGGACTGCATCATCTTCCGAAACGGGTCGTACGCACGCGCTGCAACCTGCTCACGGTCACTGTCCCGAACATCCTGGATCCAGGCAATGGTGTGCTTGACCAACTCATACGTTTCTTCGTCACTGAAGTAGTCCATCGGAACATGAAAGACGTTGCAGATATCGCGAACCGTTTCTACGCCCGGTGACTGACGCTTACCACTCAGCAGTTGAGACATGTAACCGGTAGTCATCTTGCCGCCGCCGAAGCGGATTATGTCCACAACCTCGGTTTGCGTGTACGGACCACGACCTCTGGGGTGCACCGTGTCGAAGAGATGTCGGAGCCGTTCTGCGAATGTGCTCATCGTTCGTCCCTCCGTCCTCAATCGCCGTGCTGGATGGGCGCACTGGTCCAATGTTCAATTTCCAATACTGGCAAGTCTCGCTACCCAATGCAACTTGCAATAGTAAGTTTTCAGTTTTAGGCTGACCTCGACCGTGAGGGGCAGCAATGGTTTACAGAGTCAGGACCGACAGGCGGTGACCCACCGCAGCCGAAACGACCTATCTTCATCAGTCAGCACAACAGCGAAGGCGACCAAAGAGAAGCCTGGACCTAGGCGGGCGCCTCAGGCCCCCGATGACGAACTCGCATATGCGCAGCGAGCAACTCGTCAACCGAGACACCTAGAACCGGGGCAAGTTTCTCCGCCACGACGTCTGACAAAGGAATTTCGCCCCGTTCGATGCCTCCGACGATCGGTGTCCGCAAGCCGGCCTGCATCCCAAGTTGCGGTTGGGTCAAACCCTTCAAGACGCGCCAATCACCCGGATACCTGTCAGCCTCAGGCACTCGTACGATATCGGCGATCTCTACACCCAACTCCGCCACCACAGTCGCCAAAAGATCAACCTGCGGAGAGGAATTCGACTGCTCCCAGCGCCGGATCGTCGTTTCACCCACTCCTGCCCGCCGCGCCAATTCCGCACGTGACAGCCCCGCAGTGCGGCGCGCAGCCACAAGACTTGACGGGGAAAACCCCCGCATCACTCGCCGACTCACAGCCAGCACCCTTCGCATCTCGTTGTCATTAGTAGACACTGTGCCGCCTCCTCGATACCATTCGCACACGCGGCTATTTTTAGATGACCGGTTTTAGATGGCGGTCAGGTCGTAGTCAACGAACTCAAGGGAGACAACTAGAGCAAAAAAACGAAAGAGTCCCCCGGTCGCGCCAACGACCGAGGGACCAGACCAAACGGGATGCAACCCGTCCAGCATTTCTTCAGATGCAGAAAGGATTCTGCGATGTCTATCTTAGTGGACCCATCAGGTCCGGATGACGTGTTCCACGATCGGTATGCAGCTCTCTCCACACTTGCCCTTCGTCGGCTTGTCGCGCGGCATTCGTCGATCGGCGGGCGTTGCGATGGTTGCGGTTTCAGTGGTTCGGAGCTTGTTCCGTTGTGCCCGGAGGCTGCGGCCGCGTTGCGTGAGTTGACGCACCGTGAGGGCCGGGGAACATCTGCGGTCGAGTTGCCGCAGTTCAGTACTGACGATCTTCTTCGGGTTGCTGCTTCGCATCATCCTGATCGGGTTGGTCGGTGCGCGCGGTGCGGGTTCGTTTTCTCGTCGGAGTGCGATGTGTGCCCGACTGTGCGAGCTGTTCGTGTGGAGTTGGAAGTTCGGGGCGTGGTGCCGATTGGCGGTGCCGAGCCGGGCAAGGGTTTGTGCGCGGGGAAGTCACGGTCATGGGAGATGGATGGCCGCACGGTGGTGCAGTGGCGCCGCGCGATCTCCTCGTGTGAGGTGTGCCCGTTGTTGGCGCAGTGCCGCATAGATGCGGCCGCGTCGGCGGAGCGTGGGGATGGTCCGCAGCGAATGATCATGGCGGGCAATGCGTATGACAGTCACGGCAATATTGTCGACGGTGAACGCTTGGGCCTGTACGAGTCGTTGACGACAGCAACGCGCCGTCGCGGGGATTCGGAGGTGGCCGCGTGAGGGCCGCGGTGCCGCCGCCGACTGTGTTGGCGTGCGCGGTCGATCCTCAATCGTGGGATCTGGATGAGGGCTCGTATCGCGCGGGTGTGGATGCGCAGGCTGAGTGTTTCCGGTGCCCGCGTTTGGCGGATTGTCGGAAGGAGTTGTCGTCGATGGTGGCGGCGGATACTCCGCCTCGGTCGATGATTTGGGCGGGTGTGCCGTTCAGTCATCGTGGCCGGCCGATTACCTCGGATGCGGTGTTGCGTTCGTACTATCGGCGGGTCGACGGGCATCGCGGTACTTCTCGTGGGAGCGCTGCGTGACCCCGATAGTGGGGGCGTTCGATCCGGTCTTCACACGGCCACTCGACACAGTGGCATCGGAAGAGTCTGCGGCGCTGATCTTGACGTCGTTCGAATCAGCGTGGTCTGTGTACGGTATCCTCGCCGACACTCACGGCCATGTGCCGGTACGGGACCGCTATGACCGGTTGTGGATCCTCGTCGAAGTCGCCGGCCGCCTGCGTAGTCGGCGCACCTTCATTCACGATCACCCGGACATCGGTGACTCACCTGATGTGTACGGGTTGATCGACGTGGACTCCCGCGCCATTCTTCATGCCCGTGATCTGATCGACGCTCACGGCCCGTTGAGGGTAGACCCCTCCCATGCCGCGGTCCTCGCACCCATCCGTACCGGTGCGACGAATGCCGCGCACCTTCCCACCTGCACATCAGTCACGTTCGACGTCACCCGATTGGACTGCCCCACATGACAACACACCGCTTGCTCGACGAACTGAACAACCCCCACCGCCCCCTCCCCGACATCATCTACGGGATCAGCACCGGGGCCCTCCCATCCCCTGCCTCGACCGGCCTTCCCGCCGAACGATGGCAATGTCTCGCGGACCTCCTCACCCACCCACAGTGGGGAATGACCGCGATCGTCGACGGACTCGACCACGTCTGCGCCCCCGTCGCCCGACTGTGCCAACTCACCGCCCACCCCCTCCACCCCCTCAACGTGCGAGAACTGTGGGCCGCAGAACAACTCCCCACCACCGAACTCATCGCAGCGCATTCACCGCACGAGGACGGTCACTGGGAAGTCCTCAACACTGCACTGGAGCTGATCACCGACGGACTCGACCACTGCAACGGACTCGAGACCTCCGGGATCGAAGCAGTCACCTCAGCATTCACCGCCGTCATCACCGCACAGGACGCTGCCACCGCCCGCAGGACTATCACTGCGGCCGTCGAACACTGGATTCATCCCACACGCACCGCCTCATCATCTGTTTCCACACATTTGGGGGCAGCATCATGACAACAACACCGCATCGCTCACCGCTGATCGAATCCATGATCAGCACCGCCTCCACCGCGCTCCTGAAAGAAGTAGGCATCACCTTCCCCACCGACGCCGAGATGGCCGAGGTACGACAACTCGCCGAAACGATCGTCCGGGACACCGTCGACGCGCTCGCCGGCCCGCGCGAGTTGTCGGTCGGGTTGTGCGACAACCTCATCGACATGGCAGATCTAGTTGCCTCCGATCCGGAAACTGCGTCGGTCGATCAGATTCACGAGGTCGCGGTTGCGCTGCGGGGGCTTCTGGATCTGCACATCCCCGTGCGATCGAATCATTCGTGATTGCGCTCGTTCTCGCTGTCGCGTTGGGGTGTGCCGGTGTTGTGGGAGCGGTGTTTTCGCTTCGCCCCACACGTTCCTGACATTCGAAACGCGACAGATCCGCACATCGGGGGCAAGCGTCCGCCGCTGACCGTCAGCGGCAACTGTTCTCGATGAACACCCGGCCTGACCCGAACGCCGCCGAAAAGAGAGGCCCGCCACTACCCAGCGTGACATCCGAAAGACCCTGACGCACAACTCCATAGACGCAGTCCAGAAACGACGAAACCCCCTTACGGGGGTTCGCCACACACTGAGCCAAATCAACAGCGAAGCCATGCCGGGCTCGCTGTCACTGATGAAGCCGAAGTAACCGCTCCGCCTTCTGTACTGCACTACTTCTTAACGCAACTGAAGGGATTTACCTGTGACAGATACATCTCAGGGTAACGCACACCCTGAACCAGCTTCAACACTTCCACACAACACAATCCTCGACCGCTCACCATCAACGCGCCACGCCCCAGTCTCCGACGACGAATGGGCCCACGCCGTACAACAAGCCACCGAAAACGTCGCCCGCCTCGAAACACTCAACCGAACCAGCAACCAACGCGGAAACTCCTGGTCCCTCCCCATCCCCGACGGCACCTACAGTCGCACCCCCACCTGGACCAGCCGCACACACTGGCAACACCAAGTCCGCGCACTCCTCAACTCGCCCACCGGCACAACACTCTGCACAACCCACGCCATCAGCACCGAAGCCGTCTTCGCCGTCGCCGTCATCCACGCCTCCCTCGCTGAGAGCGCAACCGGACGCTCAGTGACCGCCTCACGCGAGACCATCGCCCGCCGTGCAGGAGTGAGCACCTCCACCGTCAAACGCGCCCGACGAGTCCTCACCGCACTCGGAGTCGCGGTAGAACTCGTCCGCGGTCGCTACCTCAGTCGCCTGGAAGCTATGGCCGCAGAATCACACCACGGACGCCGCCAATTCCGTGCAGCCTCCACCTGGGCGCTCACCACACCCCAACCGGTAGCCACAACCGTCACCCCTCCCTTCTCAAAACCCAGAAGACCCTCCCGAGCCATACTGCGCACCGCCGCCTACCGATCCAGAACCACCACACGGAACCATCCCCAGCCCAACACCCGTGACCCCCTATCCCCCTCCGGGGGATTTGCACTTAAAGCTCTTGCTTTCAAGATCTCACCAACGCGCGCACAAACACGCGCAGGCAAGACAACACACCAACCAACAACCACACCCAGACCAATCCACATCCAACGCGCAGCCGCCGAACTCATCGCCCACGCACCGGCACTGAAACCAGCCGGCCACATCGGAACGATCTGCGACGCCCTCCAACAAACCGGAATCGACACCACCCGATGGACCGGACGAGACATCGCACGCCAACTCACCACAGACACCCAACAACGCGGCTGGACGTGGCCCAACCACATCCCGAGACCGTCCGCATTCCTACGCTGGCGACTAACCCACATCGACTGGGCCGCACCCACCCCCTCCGAGCGGAACAACGAACACAATCGCACTCGAGGCGCTGACCAGGTCGCCCGTCACTCGGAATTGCGCGCACGCGACGAACGCGCCGCCTCGGAAGCAACCCGAACAGAAATACTCCGGACATTCCGGAGCGCATCTACCCCTATGGCCGATCTGGCGGCGGCATGATGCTGATGCAGCGGCGGTGCTCGGACAGCAATTGCACGCAGTTGCGCCACAGCCTGCTGTTGGTGCAGACCCCATGCACGAACAGCTTGACCGGGCCCTTCCCTACGTCGGTGAAGCTGATGCCCCGGCTGCGCGGCGATGGGCGGCGAACTCTTCAGTCACATACTTCTCCTGGTCTGTCGGTCAGTCGGTAACACCTAGGCCGCCGCGGTTTCCCTGCACGGGTTCGGGGTAGAGCTTGGCGGCGAGTTCTCGCGCTGCGTCGCGGTCGGGAATCAGATCGAGGTGTTGCCAGAACAGGTGCTCGATGAGGTAGTCCGTGTCGATCAGGCGCGTAGTGGAGATGACTTCGCCCTCTGAGCGGTATCCGAACTGCGCACCGGCCGCGACCAGCACCGCGTCGCCGGGTTTGGCGAAGCTGGGTTTGGCGCGGCCGGTGTCGAGGATTAGTGAGCCTCGCGGACGAGCAGGAATCTCACGCAGCCGTAGGAGCCTCACGGTTCGCTACGGATGCTTGTGACTGCCCGCACTGCACTCGCTGCCATCGTTTGACCGTGTATTCAGCCGTAGGAGAACCGGCCGTTGATGGAGCCGTGGTCTGCGATGGTTCGGATGGCTGGCACGCACGCTGAGCGCAGGGCATCATCTCGATGTCGGCTCCGCGTCGTAGGTCACCCAGGCGGTTCGCGTGGCCAGGGTGTCGTAGAGGGCCTGGGCTTGGTTGTTGTCTTCCGCTGTCATCCATTGCACTCCGGCGTGCCCCTCGGCGGCGGCCATGTCGGTGAGTCGTCCGATGAGTGACCGCCCGATACCGCGGCCACGAGCTGCGGGAACGGTGAAGAGGTCATCGAGGAAGATGTGACTCGTGCCGGTGTAGGGCGACGAGAAGCGGCGGTGGTGCGCGAAGCCGAGAATCTCCCCGTCGGCTTCGGCGACGAGTGCCTTGCACTCGTGAGTCGGGTCCATAAACCAGCCCCACGCGCGGGAGACGACCTCTTCGGATTCCTCGAGCTTGTAGAACTCGCGGTAGGCGCGGAAGAGACCTCGCCACAGGTTCTCGTCGGCGGGAGCGAGGAAGCGGACGGTCGGTGCAATCTTGGTAGTCATTGATGTGTCCTTGGATGTCGAGTGGGCAGTCGGTGTTGCCGCGTCCTGCGGGGTAGCCCCTGGGGTTGCGCCGACCTATCGAATGGAACGGTGAATACTCGCCTATGTAGTCACAGCGGCCTCCCTTCCGGCGCTGGGCTGGCGGGAGTGTTCCCGGCGTGGAGCGAGCACGAGGTAGACCGCGGTGCCCGCCAGGAGACCCCAGAACGCCGCGCCGACACTGAGGACGACGACTCCCGACATGGTGACTGCGAGGGTGGTGATCGCAGCGAGGCCGGTGCGGGTGTCGCCGCTCATCGCGCCGGTGAGCGCCGTGAGCGCAGAACCTAGCAACGCGACAGCAGCCACGACAGCAACGGTTTCGGAGGGGATCGCCCGGAACCCGGCCACCAGCACGCCGCCGAAGGAGCCAACCAGCAGATAGGTGAGACCACCGGAGAGGCCAGCGACATAGCGCTTGGTGCGGTCGGGGTGAGACTCCGGCCCGAGCGCGATTGCCGCAGTGATCGCGCCGAGATTGATGCCGTGCGCACCGAACGGTGCCAAGACTGCCGACACGGTTGAGATCGTGCCTACCAGCACGCGGTCATTCGGTTGGTAGCCCTGCGAATACAGCAGCGCGAGGCCGGGCGCGTTCTGCGACGCCATAGTCACGATGAACAGCGGCAGCGCGATACTCACGAGCGCGGCAGGCGTAAATACAGGCATCGTAAATAACGGGCCGCCCAAGGTGAGTGAGGGCGCGACTTCGTGGAATGATCCTGCGGCCCAGGTGATTGCAAGGCCTGCGACGATCTATCTCGCTAGCGGCGTTTTTCCACCAGTTTGTTTCCGATCTCGGCCAACGATCGACGAACGTGATTGCAAACGCGCTCAGAGTAGGCTTCCGCCTCCTTATCTATTGCGTCTGACGCTTGCCTGTCTGAATCGCACCGGCGAGTCCGGAGGCTTTGATGTGCCCCGAGTTTCCCGGAGTTCTGTGTTTACCGCAGTAGAACGCCTCGAGTTCGGCCGGAGGCACGTCGCCGCAGTGCTCTTAGAGTCGTCGGTGATTGAACCAATCCACCCACTCCAACGTGCCGATTTCCACATGTTCGACTGGCATGTCCCCGGTGAACGGGTCCATCTTGTTTTAGAGTTTTGTTGCCCGTGACGTGGGCGGATAGGACGATGAGGAACATGGCTGGACGGAAGAGGAACTCCGCAGAGGACATCATGCGCAAGTGGGTTCACGCGTTGCGATCTTCCTGCATCGTTCGGTAGATACGTATGTGAGTTTGTTGGGTGTCCTCAAGGCCGGAGGTACGTTCGTGCCGATTGACCCCGGCGCGCCGTCAGACCGTGTGTCGTACGTTGTCGAGGACGCCGCGGTCCAGCTAGTGCTGACCTCGTCCGAGTTGGCGCCAAAGACCGAAGAATGCGCGGTCGAGTGCCTTTCGCTGGATGCGGCTATCGACGAGTTGAACACCCAGGCCCGACATCGGCCGCTTTTGGATCCGCAATCGGATCCAGATCCCGCGTGCTACATCTTGTACACCTCGGGTTCGAGTGGACGCCCCAAAGGGGTCGAGGTTGCTCAGTCGAGTATCTGCAACTTTCTCGACGTGGTCCCGGACGTATATGATGTTCAGCCGAATGATCGTGTCTACCAAGGTATGACGATTTCGTTCGACTTCTCGATCGAAGAAATCTGGCCTACCTGGGCTCGTGGTGCAACGATCGTCGCCGGGCCGACGGACAGTCGCCGTATGGGTGGGGAGTTGGCGGATTTCCTCGACGAGAATGCCGTGACAACGCTCTACTGCGTGCCGACTTTGCTTGCAACGATCCCACGCGACCTACCCGCAATTCGGAATCTTCTGGTCGGTGGTGAGGCGTGCCCGCGTGAGTTGGTCGAACGATGGGCGCGTCCGGGGCGCACGATCCTTAATACGTACGGGCCGACCGAGGCAACGGTCACCGCAACGTGGGGTGAACTTCTCCCGGGCCGTGCGGTGACGATCGGGCGGCCACTGCCGACGTATTCCGTCGTCATTCTCGACGAACTTCGTGGGTTGGTGCCCCGCGGAGGGGTCGGCGAGATCTGCATCGGTGGGCGCGGCGTCGCCCGTGGATACGTCGGGCGTCCCGAGCTAACAGCAGATCGGTTCATCGATCACTTTTCGGTGCCGGCAGGCCAGAAGCTCTACCGAACAGGCGATCTCGGCCGTTGGACCGCCGAGGGCGAGATCGAGTATCTCGGCCGAGCAGACGCCGAGGTGAAGATTCGCGGTCACCGCGTCGACCTCGGTGAAATCGAAAGCGTTCTCCTCGAACATCCATCGGTATCGGAAGCTGTCGTCGCACTCGTACCAGCGACACCGGGCGAGGCAACGCCGTCGGAGTTGTGTGCCTACATTGTCCTCGTCAACCCGATCGAAGACGAACACCTTGTCGGGGAACTTGCAAAAGCAGTCTCGCAAAGACTTCCCTCATACATGGCGCCGACCTTCGTCGACGTCATTTCCGAGCTGCCGGTGATGCCGAGCGGCAAGGTGGATCGGTCGAAACTTCCAGATCCGACCCGGCGGCGGTTCTCGGCACCAAAGGGACCGATAGTCGAACCGCGCAACGAGCAGGAGGCGCAGATCCGCGAGATTTGGGCCCGGGCGTTCGGTGTAACGTCAGCAGAGCTGTCGGTCGAAGCGAATTTCTTCGACGACCTCGGCGGGCACTCACTACTGGCCGCCACGGTTGTCTCCGCTCTACGCGAGAGCGGTATCGGAGCCGCTCCCTCAATCCGCAATCTGTACACCCACCCGACCATCCGCTTGATCACGGCCGCGCTGGCATCAAGCGCCTTCGATTCGCCGATCGTCCCGAGCATCACTGTCAAACATGCCGATACAGACGTCGCGCGCGCGGGCGGCATCCAGTTGGCGGTGATCTATGTGTTCCTGCTGATCACCACACTCCCTGTCTCGTACGTCTACACGAAGAACGACGGTTTCGTCTCCGTTCCGGTCCTGTTCGAGATGCTGGCAGCGATCTTGCTCACGTACCTCTGTGTGCGCTGGCTCCTGCCGGTGCTCAGCGCGCGTCCACTTGCTGCCGGGATTAAGCCGGGGCAGTACAAGCTCTGGGGCCCGACATATCTGCGACTGTGGACCCTCGACTTACTCTTGGCGGTCGGAGCCTTGCCGGTAGTCAGCGGATCACCGCTTATGTCGACCTATCTCCGTATCCTCGGCGCTAACGTCGGCCATCGCACAACCATCGCGACATCCTCGATATCGTTGCCCACCTTGGTCGACATCGGTGCCGGCGCGTCGATCGGGTACGGCGCGACCATCAGACCGTGGCGCGTCGAATCCGGCACAGTCGTGGTCGGAAAGGTCGTCATCGAACCAGGTGCGTTCGTCGGCGCTAACGTCGTCCTCGAACCCGGATCTACTGTCGGAGCGCGCGCGGTCCTCGGAGATCAGTCACTACTTCCGTACGGACACACCGTTCCGCAGGAAGCCCGATGGGCGGGGTCACCCGCAGTGCCCACCGAAGCACTAGATCCGGCGGTGGAAACCATGATGCGTGCCGACAGTGTCCGGGCGCGCTGGAAAGTGCGTCACGTCCTTGCAACGTTCGTGGGCCTGACTGCCCTGGAAGTGGGTGCTATCGCTCTGATGATTCCCGGCATAGCACTGGTATGGGGCGCCCTGCTGGCGTGGGGTGTGTTGGCAGGATTAGTAGCAACATTGCTGACCGGACCGGTCTTCGTGATCTCGGTCTGTGTATTCGTCGCGGTCAACAAGCATCTCGTCCTTCGCACTGCGCCCACTGGGATGCATCCCGCCCGCTCGGGTCTCGGTATCCGCAAATGGATGGTCGACAAACTGCTCGAATTCAGTTTGTTGTTCACGAACTCGCTGTACGCAACGCTGTACACCGCACCGTGGTTGCGGCTACTGGGGGCGAACATCGGCCGCGGCGCAGAAGTTTCCACTGTCTCGCACATCGACCCCGACATGCTCACCGTCGGCAAAGACAGCTTCGTCGCCGACATGGCCAGCGTCGGCAGTGCCAGATTCGCGAACGGCCGGATAATGTTTCAGCCCACGACGATTGGCGAACGCACCTTCATCGGCAATGCAGCCGTCGTCCCGTCCGGCATGGACATCGGCGACAATGCGCTGATCGGCGTCGCGACGGTACCACCCGTCAACGGCGTTCCCGCAGGTACGTCATGGCTCGGGTCACCGGCCATCTACCTGCCGAACCGCCAGGACAGCGGCGACTACAACGACGAACTCACCTACGCACCTCCACGCGAGGTAGTGCGCGAGCGCTACGTGATCGAATTCTTCCGCGCCACACTGCCACCCACAGTTCTCGGCGTGAGTTTCTACCTGTACCTGCTGGTCCTGTCCTCGCTGGCGTTCGGACGTGAGCTTGCCGTACCGGCACTGGTGGCACCGCTGGTCGCAATGGCCTCCAGCCTCGCAGTGATCGGATTCTGCGCCGCAGTCAAGCGGAACACGGTCGGACCCTACCGGCCCCGCGTGGAACCGTTGTGGAGTAAATTCGTTCGCCGCTCCGAATTCGCGACAGGACTCTACGAGAGCGCAGCTGTGCCGATCGGCGTCGGAATGCTCGTTGGAACACCGTTCCTGCCGATGATCTTGCGGTGGTTCGGTTCGACGATCGGCAAACGAGTATGGTTCGGAACCACGTATCTCACCGAATTCGACCTCGTCCACGTCGGCGACGACGCGACAATCGGCACCGAAGCCTCGCTCCAGACACACCTCTTCGAGGACCGCGTCATGAAAATGTCCACGATCACCGTCGGAGCGGGCGCCAGCATAGGGACACGATCGATCATCCTCTACGACACGATCATCGGCGAACAAGCTTCCCTGAGTCCACTGTCGCTGCTCATGAAAGGCGAGGAGCTTCCACCGAAGACGAGTTGGCGGGGTATCCCTGCCGAAGGGATCCGCGCCGACACGACCCCCTCCCCCGCTGCCAGAACGACGATTCATCCCGACGCTACCGCCACCGACGTTGCCGAAGGAGTGCCGGCATGAAATGGGTATCGCTGTCTCGCAACAAGTCCCGCGCTCGCCGAACCTACAGCACACGGCCCCATCCACGAGCACTCGTCTACCGTGGCCCAGCATCCCAACCCGGATGCCCGGAAGCTGTCGCTGATTTGTTGTCATCGAGCGCCTGGAACTTCGACGTGCACTTCGTCGGACCCGACGAAAAACTGCAGATCGACGAACAGACCCTTCATTCCGCCGCACTCTATGCTCAACCCGGCGGCGGTGACCTGGACGGAGCCTTCACACACCTACGCCGACACGTGCCCGCGATACAACACTTCGTCCGCGCCGGCGGACGCTACCTGGGATTCTGCCTCGGCGGCTACCTCGCCGGACGCAGCCCAGGGTTCGAACTGCTCCCAGGCGATGCCGATCAGTACGTCACACTGCCGAACGCCGAAGTCCACGACACCAAAAGCGCTGTTCTCGAAATTGATTGGCGGGGCCACATCGAGGAGATGTACTTCCAGGACGGACCGTACTTCTCGCTCGATCACCGCTACCGGGACTACTACGACAACGAGGCTGACATTCTCGCCCGGTACCGGAACGGAAGCATCGCCGCGCTGAAGACCGACAACGGAAAAGGCCGCGTCGGAGTAATCGGGCCACACCCCGAAGCAGACGAATCCTGGTACAAGGACGACGGATTGATCCCACCACACCACTTCGCCCCCAATCTAGGTCACCACCTGATCAACTCGGTGATGACCCGATGACCGCCAGTCCGCTCGCGCCAACCAAAGCCATCCCCGCCGCAACGAAGAGCGTCTTCTCGGCATCGATACCGCTCGCGGCATCGCGCTGCTCGGCATGATGGCCGTCCACTCCCTCGTCGCAGTCAGCGACAACGGAGCACCGACCCTGTCCTACAGCATCGCGGCAGGTCGATCATCAGCGCTATTCGCAGTCCTGGCCGGAGTAGGAATAGCGCTCACCACCGGCCGAGCACGAGTAGAACGCGGCGACCTGGGAGCCACCGCAGCATCACTGGCCGCACGAGCAGCGGCAGTCGGTGCGATCGGACTGATCATGGGATACACCGACGCCGAATACGCCGTGGTCATCCTGCCGTACTATGCGATCCTCTTCCTCCTCGCGATCCCTCTGGTGTACCTCCCCACCCGCACCCTCGCAGTACTCGCGCTACTGATCGCGGTCGCAGTACCCGCTGTCATCGAATTCTTCGGAACATCACTGCCTGCACCGAGTTTGGACAACCCAACGCTGACCGGCATCGTCGAAGACCCGGCTGGCTGGGCCACCGAGCTCCTGCTCAACGGCGAATTCCCGGCTCTCCCCTGGACGGCATACATCTGCGCCGGAATCGTCATCGGACGCCTGCGGCTGACCTCGGCCACGGTTGCCGGCTCCCTGCTGATGGTCGGTACCGCACTCGCGGTCGGTGCCCGTATTTTCTCCGAGCTCCTCATCTTTCGCCTCGGCGGTCTCGAATACCTCGTCGCGGGCAGCAAACTGCCACGCCAGGAGATCCTCGACCTTATCTCCTACGGAGCCGACGGCTCGGTCTACGGATCGACGTGGTGGTGGCTCGTGGTCGACGGCCCCCACAGCAGCACACCACTGGATCTGATAGGAACGATCGGCTCGTCGACAGCAGCCATCGGAGCAACACTGTTTCTCGGTCATCTCACGGGCACACTATTGGGAAAGTTGACCAACCTCGTCATGATGCCCTTGGCAGCGGCTGGCTCAATGACATTGACGCTGTACGTACTCCATATCTGGTTCATCAACTCGAACTAAGACACCTACGGCGCCTGGGCGGGATATCTCCTGCAGGTGATGGCCGCGTTTGCAATCGGAATCTTCGTTAAACTCACTACCGGCCGCGGACCATTGGAAGCGTTCGTGACGATGGTCGCCAATCGAAGTAAGCGAGCAGTTATCGAACGGGCACTCATACACTTCGCCCACCGAGACGACTGACCGACGCGACCAAATCGTGGCCGAGGTCGAAGCGAATCCCGTCCGGATTCGTCAGACCGCGCGTGTACCAAGATTGGCCGGCTTCCGGATGCGGTCCGACGACCCCCACACGACCACGCCCGAAGCCTGCGATAACCGCTGCAATCTTTCCGTTTCGGTACCGCGCCAAGACCTCTACCGGGGCGTCATCACGCAGCACGAATATGGGACCGTCCTGGAAGAACATCAAACGCTCCTCTCCCCGCCAGGTCACCTCGACCACCGTGTTGCTGGTGGTGTCGATCCCCGAGTTCCGCGACGAGATATACCGCGCGGTGTCGCCCGGAAGAAGCCCGAAACCCGGTGTGACGCCTGCCAAATAGCCACCCAGACAGAACCCGAAGTACTGCCCTCCGGAGTCGACCCATTCGCGAATCGACTCGGCATGTTGTTCCATGTGGACCCACGCAGCCGCGAGCTCCCCGCCGCCGGGTTGCGCGTAAAGCGACACACTTTCCAAGGAAGCTGCAGTCAGCGGAATTTCCTCAGTAGGACCGCAGAAAGTGACCTCGTACGGCTCCGGCGCGGACTCCAACAACCGTGCAACAGCTTCCGGACAACCCGGCGACGAGGCCGGGCCCCGATAGACAAGTGCACGTCGAAGAGGCCTACGAGTGGGATCGGCTGACGCAACACTCGCGGCGCCCACGACAGCCAGAGCACCTGAAAGGAAAAAAGTCCGGCGCTTCACTGAACAAACCTCATCAACGATCTCCAACTCTCACGGCTCACCCTACCGAACTGTGCCCCCTCACGTTGCCGTGCTCCGGCAGGCGGGACGGGACGAGTCCACCGCTACACATACCCCGACGTCCTCGACGCACAGGTCGTGGGGGTTCCCGATGAAAAGTACGGCGAAGAGCTGATGGCCTGGCTGCGCATCAAGGATGGTTCCACTCACCCCACCGCCGAATCGATCCGTGAGTTCTGCGCTGGAAAGATCGCCCACTACAAGATCCCTCGCTACATCACCGTCATCGACGAATTTCCCATGACCGTCACCGGAAAAATCCGCAAGATCGAACTGCGATCGCAGGCAATCGACCTGATCCACCCTCAGCAACTCGACGGCCTCGACTCTCACGATTGATCGAGCCGAACTCAGGTGCCAGGAAACTCACACGAACGACGAAGAGGGAAACACAATGTCCATGATGAAAGCCCCCATCAACCGTTCGACCGTGCACCGCGCCACGTCGATGCCCTCTCGCCGCATGTGCAGCCACACCTTGCGGGCGCCGTACACCGAATAATTCTCGGCATGAACACGACTGACCTCGGCTTTGAGCTCTTCGTCGCGCACGGCCCGCCGCGAAGCGGAACGGTTGCGGGCCTCGTAGTAGGTGGACGGCGCAATTGGGCAGCCGTGCTCGGTGAGCACTCTGCAGATTGACTGGACGCCGTACTCGTTTTTGTATCGGTTGATGTAGTCGATGATCACTTGTTGTTGCGGTCGAGCTCCGCTGCGAAGAAAACCGATGTCGACTTCAGGATTTCGTTGGCACGCTTGAGTTCCCGATTCTCGGCCCGAAGTTTGCGCATTTCCGCAGCCATTTCGCTCGTCACACCAGGTCGTTCGCCGGCGTCGGTCTGCGCTCTCCGGATCCAGTTGAGCAACGTTTGCGCTGTTCCGATACCGAGTTTTGTCGGCCACGGATTCGACCGCGGCCCACTCCGACGGGTACTCATGTTGGACCTCGGCGACCATCCGAACCGCACGCTCACGCAGTTCGGGCGGGTACCTCTTGTTCGTTGCTGACGACATGACTCCATCTTTCCCAAAGAATGAAGTCCCCGGAAACTCCGGTGCGACTCAAACTTACTTTCACAAGCGCTTTTGTATCGGTCTATGTAGTCAATGATCACTTGTTGTTGCGGCCCTGCTCCGCCACAAAGAAAACCGACGTCGACTTCAAGACCTCGTTGGCACGCTTGAGTTTCCGTATTCTCGGCGCGAAGTTTGCGCATCTCCGCAGCCGATTCGGGAGTCACACCAGACCACTCGCCGGCATCAGATTGCGCCCTCCGAATCAAAGTTGAGCAATGTCTGCGCTGTTCCGGTACCGAGGTTGTCGGCCACGGCCCACTCCGACGGATATTCGTGCTGGACCTCGGCGACCATCCGAACCGCCCGCTCACGCAACTCCGCCGGGTAACTCTGTTCGTTGCAGTTCACATGACTCCCTCCTTCCCGAAAAATGAAGTCCCCCAAACTCGCCGGTGCAATTCACGGGGTCACCCAATCCTGACTACTTTATAAGCCATTCGAAGGCGCGGAGAGCCACTCCCAGTTCGAGGGAGTACGGGATCCCGGTACTTTCAGGTAGGAGAGTGCCGATCGTATTCAATCGGCTGCGCACGGTCCTTTCCGAGATTTCCATCGCACGTGCAGTGTTGCGGGTGTTTTGTCCGCTCTCGATGAAGCACTGCAGTGTTTGCCGAAGTAGTTTGATTCGCGCTGAGTCACCCATTGCCATGCCCAGTTGACGTTCGACGAACACCAGCGCTTCTTGAGGGCTGTTCAGCAGAATCGCAGCCAAGCCCGCTTCATCATAGGTGAGTGTCGATTCGCCTAGACGGCTCGCGACCTCTCGCGCAATCAGGGCCTGGCGATGAGATTGCCTGAACCCGGCGGGCCCCGACACTGGACTGCCGATGCCCACAGTGCCGACTGCAGGACCGGACACAGCCAACCGAGCAATGTCAGACGCTTGCCGCACCCCGAACCACGACCACCAAACCGAAGTGTCGGCGCAAACGGTGAACGACGGCCCCCGATAGCCGTGACTCAACTCCTCCATGTAGTCACCGACCGGACCCGATGCGACAAGGGCGACATGCGTTTGTTTGAGTTCGTAGAAGTCGAGGGGATAATCGTCTTTACCTGCGAGGACCGTCTGAATTTCCCTCAACCTAGCCTTGGGATTGACACCGCCCTGCAGTGCCTGGACTTCGCTTTCGTACTCGACGCATACGGACGAAATCAACAGTTCCATCAGGTCGAAAAGATCGACGAGGGTCGAATTGCGCGCACCGTCTTGGACAAGAGTCTCTTGCAGAATCCGATGACCGGTCCGATAGCACTGCACTAGCGCCAGCAGAGGCATCGCGTGCCGTGCCGCAAGTCGCGCCACATGCCTGCACTGGGGGACGGTTTCGATAGTGATAGGCGCACCCCCAGCCAGAGCCGCGAAGATCGTGTCCACTACTTGCTCGGTCTCGCGCGCGACGATCGACTTGAGTAGCGGATCCGCCAGCAAGGGACTGTAGGCCTGATCAACTGCCACTACCGACTCCAACAAGAAGGTTGCTATACGAGATGCTCGGGTGCTTGATGTCATCCTGACCTTCCTTCCTGTAGTAGGAAGAATTTGATCATAAGATACCTACTCTAGGCATTATCATGGTTGCGGATCCGACATAGCGTTGTTGGCCATGACGAACATCACTCTGCTCCCCGCGGCGCAACTCGCCCAAATGATTCGTTCACGCGATGTCTCCATCGTGGACGTGGTCCATGAACATCTCGACCGTATCGAGCTGGTTAATCCGCAGATCAACGCCTATGTCACGGTAGTGCCCGAATCGGCACTGGCGGATGCCGATCGTCTCCAGTCCGAGCTCGACGCCGGACATATTCGTGGGCCGCTGCACGGAGTGCCGCTTGCCATCAAGGACCTATTCGACTTCAAGGCCGGTGTGCCCAACACCTTCGGTGTCAAAGAGTTGGCCGACTTCATTCCCGACGAAACGTCGGAACACGTCGACAGCCTGGAACGGCAAGGGCTTGTTGTGTTGGGGAAGACCAATACCCCTGAGTTCGGTCACAAAGGGGTAACCGACAACAGGCTGTTCGGACCTACCTCCACTCCCTTCCTGTCTGGAATGAATGCGGGCGGGTCCTCTGGAGGTAGCGCATCGGCAGTCGCAGCGGGAATCGCCACACTGGCGCAAGGAAGCGACGGTGGTGGTTCGGTTCGCATACCCGCAGCACTGAGCGGAGCCGTGGGCTTCAAACCCACATTCGGGGTGATCGGCGATGTCATCAGGCCTGATGCTTGGTTCGCATTCAACCCTTACATGGGTAACGGACCCATTGCACGCTCTGTCGAAGATTGCACACTCCTCCTCAACGCCATGAGCGGATACGTCCCCCGAGATCCCGGCAGCGTACCGATCGAATGCATCGACTACAGCCGGTCGATCTTCGAGCCGGTGTCCGGTATACGCGTCGCCTTTCTCCCCACCCTCGGCGGTTTTCCGGTGCAGTCGGACGTCGCGAGCGTCACCGCCGAAGCAGTCACCGCACTGGAACAGCTGGGACTACACGTAGATACACCCAGTTTCGCGATTCCCGGAGGGCACCAAGAAGCGTCGGATCTGTGGACCAGATTCATTTCGGGTGCACTCGTAGCGATCAATTCCATGTTCAAAGACATGGGCGTCGATCTGCAGTCGACCGCCTGGGCAGACATGCCGCCGGCATTCCGTTCCGAACTCGAGCGCGGTCTAACCATGACCGTGGCGCAGGTTCGCGCCGACCAGAATCTGCGAACCGCGATATTCGACTCATTTGCGGACGTTTTCGAAAACTACGATCTGATTGTTTCGCCGACGCTTGCGGTGTCTTCTATTCCAAATGCGGACGACGGCTGGACGGTGGGACCTCAGGTGCTCAGTGGGGAGACCGTAGATCCCACTATCGGGTGGTGCCTGACGCATCCGTTCAATTACACGGGCTCGCCAGCGATTTCGGTTCCCGCCGGATTCACGCCGGAAGGTGCGCCGGTCGGTCTGCAAATTGTCGGACGCCGGTACGAGGATTCCAAGGTGCTCGCTGTAGCTGCCGCCCTCGAACGGGCACGGCCTTGGTCGCATCGATATTCGCAGCTGTTCTCCAGTTAGCCCGGACGTCGCCGTCTTCGCCTCGAATCGAGTCAGTGGAACTCAACTCGATTGTGTTCTCGTGTAAAGGATTCCCATCACCATGACTGCCACACCGAACAAGCCCCGAATCGTCATTCTGGGTGCCGCCGGCGAAATGTGCACTATCGCCGTTCATCGATTCTGCGCCGCTGGCGTCGATGTCGAACTTATTCTCTACGACCTCGATACCGATCGGCTTCGCGATCTGGCTGACAGCCTGCCAATCCAATGCAAGATGGGACGGCTGGACATCTTCGACGCAAATGCGTTGAAGGAGGCAGTTCAGGAGGCCACGCTGGTCGTATTGGGAGCTGGCCCATATTTGAAGACCTCGAAGCCAGTTATCGACGCGTGCCTCTCGGCCGGCGTCGACTACCTCGACTACGCCGATGACGTCCAACCGACCTTGGATGCGTTAACTCAGCACTCACGCGCACAAGAACTCGGTGTTGCCGCATACATCGGATGTGGTTCCTCCCCAGGGCTGTTGAACATCATGGCGGTCGATGCCGCAGCCGAGATCGACCACGTGCACGCAATCGATGTGTGCTGGTGTACCGGCGACGAAGGTGCGAAGCCGTACGGGGCCGCGGTGATCGAGCACCTGTTCCACATCGCAGCAGGCGAATGTCTCCTCTGGCGTGACGGCCGAAGTACTACCGTCGAGAGCTACTCGACGAGCGAGCGGGTCGACATGGGCGGCACCTTGGGGGCCACGACCCTGTATACCTGCGCACACCCCGAATCGGCCACCCTTCCCCGGGCCTTCCCCGAAGCGCAGAGCATCCGCGTTCTCGGCGGTCTCGACCCGGCACCAGTCAACGCGGTTGCCCGAGGAGTGGCAGTTGCGGTGAGAGACGGGGAACTGGACACTCCGAGCGCCATCGCGTTCTTCCAACAGATCATGCAAGACAAGTTAGGCACCGTTCGAGGCTGGCGCTACGCATTCCCGGAGTTGCTGCGGCAAGTTCGGCGCGGGGAAGAAACTCCGGCGGGGCTCGCGAAATTCCTCTTCCGCTCGTCGATTTCCCGTCACTTGCCGTATCGGGGCGGCCTCGTGGCTCGCGTCAGAGGTGAGAAAAATGGTTCTCCGATCGAGGTGAGCGTCCAGACCACACTCGATTCCGACGCCGAGACGTCCTTCCTCTGGAGGAGTATGGGCACCACCACGGGCACCTCCATCGCTGCGTTCATGCTTCTCGCACTGGAACGTTCGATCAAGAAGGACAAGGGCGGGGTGTTCAGCCCCGAGGAGTGGGTCACCCCGCCGCAGTTCTACGAAGCCATGGTTCGGGTTGGGACGCCGAAGGACGAGCTCCCGACCAAACACACCGCAGCTGCCGAGGGAACGGCGTCCAGTCGAATCCCGGCGGACCAGGGCGACTAGGTATTGCGACATGGTGCGAGCTGTAGTGGTCGGGAGCGGTCCCAACGGACTTGCCGCTGGGTTGAGTCTTGCGCTGGCGGGGGTGGACATCACCGTACTGGAAGCGAAAGACCAGGTAGGAGGCGGCACTGCGAGTGCTGAACTGACGCTTCCCGGACTCATTCACGACGTGTGCTCAGGTTTTCATCCTCTCGCAGTCGACAACGCCTTCTCGAGATCTGTCGATCTCGAGGCTCATGGTCTGCAATGGCGGTGGCCCGAGATTCAGTACTCGCATCCGCTTGGAACCGAGGGAGATGGGGCGGCTGCGTTCCAGTCGCAGTCGGCTACCGCGCACACGCTCGGTGTCGACGCGGTCCGCTGGAAGCAGGTGTTCGGCTCACTCATCGCCGACTTCCCCCAGACTTCCCTGGATGTAATGCAGCCGATGGCTCGTATTCCACGCCACCCCGTCAAGTTGGCCAAATTCGGCCTCAGAGCCGCGGTCCCGGCCACGGTCCTGGCCAGCGCCTTCAAAACGGAGCAAGCTCGCGCATTGCTGGGTGGAGTTGCCGCACACGGGCTTATCTCGTTTGGGCGGCCGTTGTCCGCGTCCGTAGGCACCGCGTTAGCGGTCGCTGCACACACGTACGGCTGGCCGGTGGCCGAAGGCGGTTCCGCCGCCATCAGTCAAGCAATGACAGCAGCGTTGAGAGAACGAGGTGCGCGAATCCATACAGGAGTCGCCGTTACCACACTTCGTGAACTACGCGATGCCGACCTCGTGATGCTGGACGTCTCGCCCAGCGCAGCGATCACCATCATGGGAGATCTGATGCCATCTCGAATTAGGCGCTCCCTAAGAAGCTTTCGCCATGGACCGGCCGCGTTCAAAGTGGACTACGCAATCGATGGCGGCGTGCCATGGAAGCACCTGCCCTCTCGTGCCGCCGGCACAGTCCACCTCGGCGGCACGTTCTCGCAGATTCGGCACGCGGAAAACCAGGTACTTCGCGGCCGCGTCCCGGCCGAGCCCTTTGTCCTTGTAGGCCAACAGTTCCTGGCCGATCCGACGCGCTCGCATGAGTCCGTGAATCCGCTGTATGCGTACGCGCACGTGCCGCATGGTTTCACCGGTGACCTGACCGACGTCGTAACAGCGACCATCGAAAGGTACGCGCCCGGATTCCGCGAAAGGATCGTCGCACAGACGTCAACCAGTCCGCGCCAGATGGAACGCGCGAATGCCAACTACGTGGGCGGCGACATCATCGGTGGAGCAAGCACTCCGATGCAGATCGCCTTTCGCCCGCGTCCTGCACGCGACCCCTATTGGCTCGGTTACCGAAATGTATTTCTCTGTTCATCCTCCACGCCACCAGGCGCAGGCGCACACGGAATGTGCGGCTATAACGCGGCAATGTCTGCCCTCAGACGTCTCGGAATACGTCCGACACATTCTGACCAGTAAACGAATGCTTGCGTACGCCATAAATAATCGAAGGAAACGCATATGGGATTGTTGACACCTCCCCCTGCCCCGGTCGGCGCGGAGGAATGGGAGCGGCTGGGTCATTTAGAACGCGTCCGAGTCATGTCGGAGGTATGGGCAGAACGCGGTGCGGAAACGCCCATCTACATACTGCTTTTCTATGTCGCCAAATTGGCCCTGTACGTTCTAGGCGCCTTTCTGGTTATCGCAGCGACACCAGGCATGGGAGGCTTCAGTGATCTCAGCGAATGGTGGTCGGAACCCGTCGTCTACCAAAAGCTGATTATCTTCACATGCCTGATTGAGATACTCGGGCTGGGATCGTCAACCGGACCGCTGTGCTTCAAATTCACCGTTCCTTTTGCCGCACCGCTACATTGGGCGCGCCCGGGGAGCCTCCGTCAACCACCGTGGCCCAAGATTCCAGGAACGACCGGCGACAAGCGGACGATCTTCGATGTATTGCTCTACTTCGCCATCGTCGTCATCATGTGCGCCCTCCTCGCAGCCCCCGCCGAGGTTTCGACCACTGCAAACTTTGAACTGGGCACGGTCGACCCCCGATATGTCATCGCCTTTGTCATCGTCATTGTCCTGATAGGACTGCGAGACAAGGTGCTGTTCATCGCTTCGAGGCCCGAAATCTACGTCCTACCCTCTGCCATATTTTTGTTTCCCGTAGATCAAGCGATTCCGGGGTTGCAAGTTGCTCTTGCTGCGGTCTGGATCGGTGCTGGCGCCAGTAAGTTCACGCACCATTTCCCATCCGTCGTGACAGCGATGACCAGCAATGCACCCTTCCGTCCCAAATTCTTCAAGCGTGCGCTGTACCGCAACTTCCCGGAGGACCTCAGAGCGGGGCGGAAAGCATTTCTCCTGGCTCATGTCAGCACCGCAATAGAGATCGCTGCACCAATCGTCTTGTTGACATGTACCAACCCCTGGGCCACAGCGCTCTCACTCGGCGCACTGATCACCCTTCACCTCGTCATTTTGTCGCACGTTCCGCTGGCGGTTCCCAATGAGTGGAACGTCTTCATGATTGCCGCTGGCGTCTATCTGTTCTGGATCAATCGGGACTACACCGTGTTCGACATCTCCAGTCCAGGACTGGTGACGCTACTGATCTGTGGATTCGTGGTGCCGGTGGTCGTCGGGAGTCTGCGTCCCGATCTCGTCTCCTTCGCGCTGGCCATGCGCTACTACGCGGGTAACTGGCCAGCCAGCCTGTGGTGCTTCAAAGGCGATGTGATCTCTCGAATTTCACCGAACGTCGTTAAAGCATCTCCGATGGTTCACGAGCAGATCGCCAAGTTGTACGACGAGCGGTATGCCGGGCTACTCAATTACAAATTTCGTGCCTGGCGATCACTGCACCCGGAAGGAAGAATTCTCAACGGATTGCTACCACGTGCGCTAGGGGACATCGACGATTACGAGATTGTCGATGGCGAGATCATTGCCAGCGCCCTGAATGGGTGGAACATGGGCGACGGCCACATGCACAACGAACAATTACTGCGCACAGTACAGCAACGGTGCGGATTCGAGGCGAATGAACTGGTAGTGATCATGATCGAATCGCAACCGATACACCGATCCGTACACCGCTATCGCATTGTCGACGCAAAATTGGGCGAGATCGAGCGCGGAACTGTGCGGGTGAGCGATGTCATCGACAGACAACCGTGGAATGCCGACGCAGTCCCAGTGGCACTCGAAGGGCCCTCGAGGGGCATCAGCAAAAAATAGACAAACCGATGTAAGCAAAGTTTCGCTTCGCAGAAAGAAATACAACTGCGTATAAATTGAGAAAGGAATCGGCATGTCGATCATCGATATGTTCGACCAGGGTTGGTCTTGGAATCCGCAGGGCGTGGCTTTCGAGCAGAACGGGCACGTCACTACGTATGACGCCGCCGGGCGCCTGTCGTGTCAGGTGGCACATGCGCTGCTGGCGGAGGGCATCAGTACAGGAACAAAGTGCGCAGTGTGGGCGGAGAACGACTCCACCGCGTGGGTGTGCACCTTGGGAATTTGGCGTGCCAATGCATGTTGGATCCCAGTCGGTGTCAGAAACACCACAGAGAGCAATAGCAGTATGCTCGACAAATTCGATTGCGAAGTTATCTTCTACCAAAGCACGTTTGCGCCGCAGATTCTCGCCTTGGCGGGTTCACTACCTCAAATCACTACCTGGATCTGTATCGACGGCCCTCCTGCCCGCACCGGGACGCCAGGGTGGACCACGCTAGCTGAGTTCGTTAACGATGCTCCCTCGACTCGGCCCAATCTAACTGTCGATATGAACGATCCCGCGATGCTGTCGCAGACCGGCGGTACAACCGGGATCTCGAAAGGCGTTGTCAACACCCACCGCAGTTTGAAGGCGTTCTGTGCGAACTTCATGTATGCCACCCCCTATCCTCGGGGCACGTTTCCCGTCAATTTGGCGGCAGCGCCGATGACACACACCGCGGGCGTACTCAGCCTGCCGACATCGGCCCGCGGAGGCATCGTCGTGATCTCGACCGCCTCGAATGCAGCGGATCTAATTGCGACAGTAAGGGATCGTGGGATTACGGAACTGTTTCTGCCGCCCACCGTCATATACCGAATGATGGATGCCGCGCAGCCCGAGGCGTTGCGGGGACACAGGTTGCGCTACCTGATCTATGGAGCGGCTCCCATCGCTACTCGGCGATTGCGTGAGGCTCTCGACTTCTTCGGACCGTGCCTGATGGGAGGCTACGGGCAGACAGAGGCTCCGGCGTCGATCAGTTTCCTATTGCCCGACCAGCACTACGCAGACGGGACGGTGGCTTCTGACAAGCGGTTGCAGACCGTCGGTCGGCCGAGTCCACTGGTGTCCGTCACGGTTCAGGATGGTGACGGTCGAATTCTGGATACCGGCCAGACCGGGGAACTGTGTGTTCGCGGTGACCTGGTGATGCATGGGTATTACAACGACGACACCGAAACAGCGCGTGCGTTCCGAAACGGGTGGCTCCGGACGGGGGACATCGGGCACATCGACTCCGACGGCTTCATCTCCATCACAGACCGCCACAAGGACATGATCATTACAGGGGGCTTCAACGTTTATCCCAGCGAAGTCGAACAAACACTCTGGGCGCATCCAGCTGTCAAAGAATGTGCTGTGGTCGGCGTCCCGGATCCGGTGTGGGGTGAGCTGGTCACGGCTGCGGTCGAACTCCGGTCCGGTGCGGATACCACCCCCGAGCAATTGATCGCGTTCTGTAAAGGCCGGTTGGGTTCCGTTAAAGCGCCGAAATCCATCTTCTTTCTGAATCAGTTGCCGCGCAGTCCGATCGGGAAGGTCCTGAAGAGAACCCTGCGTGACGATCTGAGCAGACGGTGATCACATACGCTCGCGCCGAACAGGAAGGCTGAGATCATGTCAGCGGTATACATCGTGGGTACGGCTATGACTCGATTCGGGTTGTTTCCAAATCGGTCGGTATTCGACCTGGTGAACGAAGCCGTCAGCGACGCCCTCGTTGACGCATCGTGCGAATTGAATGATGTGCGCAGTGTTTTCTATTCCGGAATGACAAACGGGTTCTTTCAAGGCCAGCACTCCATTCCCGGGCATGTCTACCTTCGGAGAATGGGTGTGCAGGGAGTTCCCGTGTTCAACGTTGAATCTGCTTGCGCCTCAGGTAGTGTCGCGGTGCACCTGGCATATCGCAATCTCATCTCCGGGGGTTCAGACATAGCCCTCGCTGTGGGCGCCGAAAAGATGACAGGTGGCGAGAGAAACGAAGCGCTCCGTCTCTTCGAAAGCGGCTGGGATGTCGAGTGCGCTGATGCCAGCCGTGCCAGCTTCCTACGAATAGGTGAAGACATCCCGGCGCCTCCGAACTTCAGTACTGGCGATCCGTACAGCGCGTTCATGGACGTCTACGCCGGAATGGCCCGCTGGCACATGAAGACCTACGGCACCAGCATCAGGGACTTCGCAGAGGTCGCCGCGAAAAATCATGTCCACTCTGCCTACAACGAAAAGGCGCAATATCGCCGCCCTCTCACGGTGGAACAGATTCTGGCTGCAAAACCGATCGTCTACCCGCTCACTGCCCCGATGTGTGCGCCCTTGTCCGATGGTGCTGCCGCGTTGATTCTCGCCACCGAAGATGGCCTACGACGGCTCGGTGCGGACAACAGCAGAGCAATTCGCCTAGCCGCCAGCGTCGTTCGGAGCGCGACGGACCGCGACATGGACGATCCCGAAAGAAGCGCCGGTACCCTCACAGCGGGTGAGGCATACGAACAGGCCGGGATCGGACCTGAAGACATCGACCTGGCGGAAGTACACGATGCCTCGGCGGTGGGCGAAGTCCTGCAGGTCGAGAACTTGAAGCTTGTTCCCCGTGGAGAGGCGGCCGCATGGGCCAAGATCGGCGATTTGTCACTCGGAGGAAAGGTGCCTGTCAACACATCTGGCGGTTTGGAATCGAAAGGCCATCCGCTGGGTGCGACCGGACTCGCGCAACTCCACGAGCTGACCCAGCAGTTGCGAGGCGAGGCAGGGCAACGTCAGGTAACCAGAGCCCGGGTCGCCATCCAAGAGAACGGCGGCGGTGTAAGTGGCGTAGAAGAAGCCGTACTCGCGGTACACATTCTGACCCGTTAGGTGTCCGGCGGGCGTCTTGGACCAGCAAGAGTGATCGGGCACGACAACGGGAGTATTCCGATTCTTTTGGCTAAAGGGCAACAATAGAATGCATTTTGTCTACGTATAGGCATCGTTAGGGTCACTCCCGAATCCGGAAACACCGAAGGACTTCCCCTGGCATCCACTCAAGACATGAGAGCGTCCGTATCACGGATGTCGGTAAGCCGCACTTGCCCGGAAATATCAAACGAATTTCATTTAGACTGCAAAAATAGAGAAGGAATGAGATGCCCAACCCGACACGAAAATATGTAGAGAGTTTCTACCTTGTTGCACTTTTAATCGGAACGTTGGTACCCCTCTCCTTCATTGTTCCCTGGCTACTCGACAATGGGCCAGATATTCAGCTATTTGTTCGTACACTGTTCGAAACACCAGTGAGTTCGTACTTCGGCTGGGACGTCATTATCAGCGTCATCGTTCTATGGTCGATGTGTGTTATCGACGACGAACTCCCAGCGCGCGAACGTGCGGCAATCGCTCTGAGTAGTTTCTTAGGCGCATCAGTAGGTATTCCCGCATTTTTATGGCTGCGCGCCCGCCATCGCCGTCGTGCACGGACGGTGTCAACGGAGGCCGTAGTTCGGTGTGCTTGCGTAGACGAAAATGGTTGTCCTACAAGCTGAACTGAAGTGAAAACCCGGTGACCGAACCCGGTATCGGTAGGAGTTTCGTAAAGGAGCCCGCAACCACTCGGAAGACAATGAACTCTTCGCCGTGCTGCTCGCGTTGCCCTCTACGAATTCACATTGTCGCCCGATCAGTTGCTCATTTTGCCGTTTGCGTCGCGCAACCGCGGATCGAGGCAACCTTACGATTCATGATGTGTCGGACTACCTGACGGAACAGTAGCCCTTTCGGCCCCGCCATATTGACCCCGTGCTCGCGATAGGCGTCTGGCTCGTCATATACGCCGAGGTCACGGTTCACTCCGGTCTTCTGGATAGCGGTATCGGTGCCGCACCACGCAACCGGCGGGTTGTCGATATCCTCGGTGCCGGCCCCGTAGCCGAGGAACGCACCGCCGGTTGCGACCGTACCCCGCAGACCTTCGAGATAACTCGCGTCGAGAATCACGCCTTCCAACCCAACCCAGCGATCCTCGAACTCGACTTCCGCCCAACTGTGGAGGATGTTCTCCGGAGCGAGGCGGTAAGCGAATCCATTGACCACGCCTTTCTGTAAGCGTTTGTCAATGGTGGCGCCGTGGAACCGGCACGGTATATCGGCTGCCCGAAATAGGGCCATCAACAGCGATGCCTTGGTGTTGCACTGCCCGTAGCCGTCAGCAAGCACCGCAGAGGCAGATACCTCGTCGGAGACGTTGTAGCCAAAAGCGATCTCGTCGCGGACAAAGTCGTATACCGCACCGATGCGGTCACCATAGGGAAGCTCACGCCACCCGCGAGCTGAAACTAATGTCTGGATCGAGTGCTGGTTGTAGTCGAGTATCGACGTGGGACGCAGGTGGTTGACCATGCGTCCAGGCTATTGATTCGTCTGTCCAGGTGGCTTGAACTTTACGGCTGAGCTTCCCGGTCATTCTCTTGATGACCAGTTGAAGTGTATTCAGGCCACGCATCGCGGTTCAGTTTCATCCCGAAGAGGACCGAGGGGTTGAGTCCGAAATTCGCCTTGAACGCCCGGCTCAAATGAGCAGAATCGCTGAACCCCGCCCCGACTGCCGCCTGGGTGAGGTTTGTACCTCCTGCCACATGCTCCGCTGCCCGTCTGAGTCGGACCGACAATCCGTATCGCCGAAAGGGAATACCGACTTCGCCGGTGAAACAGGTGGGTCAACCGCGAGGGGGAAATGTGAGCTGCGGCGGCCGCTTGTTCGAGGCTGGGTTTCGAACTCGCGGTGTTCTCCAGATATCGCAGTGCCGAATTCACGGGGTTCGAAAGCTGAGCAGCCCTTTCTGCTAGCGCCGGATCGATCGCCCTAATCAAGCTGTCGATCACCACCGCGGCATCAGATGTATCGGCTGACTTGGCCAAGGCAAGTACCAACGCACGTTCCAACTCCAGCCCTGTCATTCGTTCGGCGATAGCATTGAGACTTCTGCCTCGCGCGCCGGAGGGTTCGACGAGCATCAGCAACAGCCGTTCTGAACTGCAACGCAATTTATGTTTTGACCCACTTGGTATCAGCGCCGCGGCGGTGCGCTTTTCGTTCCCTTCGAGCTCGAGTACGAATGGCTCGTCCGGCGATATCATCAGTTGTACGGCATGGTGCGCGTGAGAGTCCGCATCGCCGCCAGGTCCTCGATATATAACTGCACCAGGAGTCATCGTCAGCAGTCCATCCCAGCGAGCCTGCGGGACGAATCGCGTCGACCTCATGGAAAGTACCTTCTCCCGTTCGTGAGTATTGCCGGCTATCAAACTCACACCACCAAGACTCGACCATGATGTCAGTATGCCCATGACGTGTCCCCGTCTGGAAATACTTTTTCGCGTGGAGTGCAAAATCGCCCGTGCCTGAGTAGTTTTCATCGTCGTCTCATCGCCCAAAAAACCGCCTGACGAACAACGCACATATCACAGGCAATAAACCGGCCAGACGCGATCGAACCCTGAGTCGCCAGCATGACCGACCTCAGTCCCTCGGACGTGCGAGCGCGACAGCGATGCAACCCCATTGCGAGCCTGCATGCCTGTTACCAGTCCTCCCCGCCGATCGTGGCGCTCTGACCAATAATTTCCTTCTCGAGTAGGGGGACGCGGCAACGATCAATCGCCACCGGACTACTTCGTCAGATCAGTGTGTCTCAGGCTGCCGGTGGCGGTGTCCGGAACGTGGAGCCCCCAGTTATTGATCTTCAACTTTCGAGATCTCAGATTCAGGAATTGTCCGGCCGATCGTCACCGTCGAAGAAGAGAGTGTGTCCTGAATATGCGAACACACGCATTCGACGATTTTGCCGGAATACCGTCAGCGCACCCCACCTGTGATGTGGGATTGTCGTCGAGTTAGGGAGCCAGTCATGAAAGCGCTTGTTTATCGCGGTCCGGGCAAGAAGTCGTGGGACGACGTGCCCGACCCGGCTATAGAAGAATCGACCGATGTCGTCGTCAAGGTGGAGACGACCACGATCTGCGGGACCGATCTGCATATCCTCTCCGGAGATGTAGCAGCCGTCACAGAAGGCCGTATTCTTGGCCACGAAGCCGTGGGAACTATTGTCCAGGTGGGTGATTCGGTGGCCACCTTCTCCGTCGGAGATCGCGTCCTGGTGCCAGCTGTAACCAAGTGCGGACGTTGTACCTATTGCCAATCCGGAATGCCTTCTCATTGCCAAACCGTCGGCGGGGTCGGGTGGATCCTCGGACATCTGATCGACGGAACGCAAGCAGAATTCGTTCGTGTTCCGTACGCTGACACGTCCCTATATGCGGTTCCAGACAGCATTTCCAATGAACAGGCTATTTTCCTAGCCGATTCACTCCCCACCGGATACGAGGTAGGAGTGCTGGCGGGGAAGGTTCGACCAGGCAGCACCGTGGCCGTGGTGGGCGCCGGCGCAGTCGGTCTGGCGGCGATTCTCACGACCGGATTGTGGGGTGCAGCCCGCACTATCGCAATCGACTCCAACAAGTTCCGACTCGAAAAAGCTCTCGAATTCGGAGCAACCGACGCCGTCGAGGTCGGCCCTGGGACGGTCGCCGACGTCATAGCACTGACGGATGGCTTGGGTGTCGATGTCGCCATCGAAGCGGTCGGATACCCTGAAACACTTCTGACCGCAGCGTCATTGGTCAGGCCCGGAGGCACAATCGCCAATGTAGGAGTTCACGGAACGCCAGTTGAACTGCCGATGCAGGATTTGTGGATCCAGAACCTCACCCTGACTATGGGCTTGGTCGATACGGTATCGATCCCAACGTTGTTGAAGATGGTCGGAACGGGACGTATCCGGTCTGAATTGATGGGCACACACTCGTTCACGTTCGACGAATTCGGCCGGGCCTACGACACTTTCGCTCACGCCGCCGACAACAAGGCACTGAAGGTACTCATTTCGCCTTCACCCTGATACCCATCGAAGCTCGTCGGCTGAGATTTCCGATCATATGGTGGCGACGGAGGCTCAGCCGATGTAGCTGATTCCGAAGGCATCGATCTTCCGATACAGCGACGACCGGCTGATTCCGAGCAAGGCGGCAGCTTCGTACCGGTTTCTCCCTACCTCGTACAGCGCTTGGATGATCGTGTCGCACTGAGCGGTGTCGAGTGGCGAGAGCTTACGAGTTGGATCACGAAAGTGCAGTCGTGGCAGATCCAGCGGCTGGATCTCACCAAACGGCTTGTTCGCGACCACATGTCGGAGAACATCCTTCAGTTCGCTGATATTTCCCGGCCAGGAATAGCCTTCGAATACTCGAACGACTTGCACGCCGAGGCGCAACGAGTGCCGCGTCGAAATTTCACAAAGGATGGAGCGGGCGATATCGGCGATGTCGTCGACACGATGCCGTAGTGCAGGAATGCGAGCTACCTCGTGAAAGTGTTTGCCCAACAAAGCGTATGGGCGGGTTGGGTCAATAGCGGACGTGTCGACGCACCCCACGACGACGGGCGGGTCAGTCGACTCGGAGAGTGCTGTCAGAACGCGGTTGAGGGCGCGCGCCTCGCTGATGTCGAGATGGTTCAACGATCGAAGGACCAGTAGCCGGCGCGGCTCGTGATCCAGCACAGACGTCGACCATCTATCCACCGCAATGGAGACGTCACGCCGGGTACCGCTGACGATTTCGATTCCTGCACCAGGATGCTGCGCGGCGTACATCGCCGCCACCATTGTGGTTTTTCCGGTTCCAGGTTCGCCTACGAGGAGATGATTGCGTCGCTCGGCGATATTGGTGGCGACCACTTCTCGTGCCCTCAGGTATGGATTGAGCAGCGCCTGATTCCTTTCCCGTCGCTGCTGTCTGCGTACCTCACCAGTGAGGTTTACGGTGTAATCGCGAGGGCCTACTCTGCCGATGTGCGCACCTTGGCGCTGACTAGGGTCTGCGTCGTCAGATTCACATCCGCTAGGCATGACGGTTGCAGTCAGAACGCACCCCGTCACCTCACCGAGGTGGAATACGGGCTCCGTGTCGACGGCCGCGTGCGCTCCGCTCTGAAGTGTGATTCGGCAGGCCTCGAACACCCCGTTCATCAACGCGGATCGTGCATGCGAGACCATCCCTTCGAGATCTCTGCCCGGAATCGTGCGGTGCAATGTGGACGTGTTCGTGAACAGGCAAGTGCCGTCGGTCGCGAGAACAAGATTGTCCCCGATCAGTGTCTTGGTGACGAGACACCTTGCCAAAGCCGCGGTTCGGCG
The DNA here is from genome assembly GCF_030208925.1 of Rhodococcus sp. MEB032. Lineage (NCBI taxonomy): Bacteria > Bacillati > Actinomycetota > Actinomycetes > Mycobacteriales > Nocardiaceae > Rhodococcus > Rhodococcus sp. MEB032. The sequence continues at coordinate 13,100 of NZ_JARVSY010000039.1, read as the reverse complement.
GTGGTCTGCATCAGCGATCAGTGCCTGAACTTGTTGTGCGAGAAACTTCGAAACGGTTATCGCCAACGGCGAATGGTCCAAGAGGTGATTGATCACCACCACTGATCCGGAGATCGATCCGTCACTATCTCTGATGGGCGATGCTGCCTCGGCAATGGCGGACAATTCGTCATTCCAATGCTCAAGCCCTAGGACGACGGTCGGAGTTCCCAGGAGCAGACACAGATCACCCCCGTTGGTACCCAGACGTGATTCGCACACATCAGACCCGATGAGCATCCCAGTGGAATTCAACACGTAGTCCAGGGACCGGTCTCCGTCGTATCGAAAGCACAGTCGATGATTTACGTCGATCACGATGACCGAGCTTCGGCATCCGAGATCCGATTCGAAAAAGCTTGAGAGCACGGTCTTGGCAGCTTCGATCAATCGAGTCCTGCTCGGATCCTGCTCAGATAAACATGATGTCTCACCCGCATGTTTCTTTTCGCGATTCATACATCGCTTCCAGGAATCGAGTATGTCAGCACGAACGTGCACCGTGGTATCAGCGATACCGTCGCCCCGCTTCAGTGAAGAACGTGCAACGTAGAATTCAGGCGAGGTAGGGTCCGATTCCCGCAACTTCTTGCACTTTCCCTTTGATTATACTCCGTCGGGCGGAGGCGTTCCGTCGGCCGCTTGCGAATACTTGTCACGTCGAAGAAAACCATCAACTGAACGTCACTATTTCTAGTTATTTAAATCTTGTACATTTTCATTTTTCTATACAGCGACGATCTGGCAATGCCCAGATCTTTCGCTGCCCGCACCCTGTTTCCGCCGTTTTCTTCAAGTGCTTTTATTATAGTTTCTCGTTCCACGGTTTCCAGCATCCCGGAGGACTGAATCGCAATTCGACTAATTGCGATTGGAATGTCACCTACCTCAATTGTCGACGCAGATCGATTCTCTAGACATTTGGAGAGGACATCGCGCAATTCCGAGACATTGCCAGGCCAAGAATGCCCGGAGAGTTTCTCGATGACCTCAAGGCTCGCGTTTGGCGCTTCACCCCCAAATAGCTCGTTGAGGATTTCTCGAACAAGGAACGGGAGATCTGCCGCACGATGCCGGAGGGGCGGGACGTGCACTGGCGTGCGAAAGATTCTGAGGAGAGCCCGGAGGGGGGCTCGTGTGGACTCGGGCCGATCTTCATAATCTGAGATCACGGCAACGGCTCGGATGAAATATTCATTCGAGCTGCCATCGGCAAGGATTGATGCAATCCAATTTATCTCGTCGAAGCTCAACTGTTCCGCACCGTCGAACAGCAGATAGATTGGGTGGTCACAGGACATGCCTACTATTTTTTTGACATACTCATTATCGAAACCAGGTTTGACTTCAATTAGTTCTACATTCGGGCGAACGCCGAGGATGATCTCTTTGATCATCCTCGCTCTTCCCGAGCCTGGTTCTCCAATTACTGCAACAAGATCATCGTTTTCTATCGCTTTTCGCGCTATGAAAGTAGCCCTCCGCCATGAGGACGAAATATCATCGATGGTTTCAGTGCCGGAGTTGAGTCCGGAAGCCGCTGTCGGTGGATTCGAAAGATCCGATCGGTTAAGGCTTTGCAGAGAGCCCGAATTTGGCATGTCGTGGACGTTGACGAGGTCTACTATCACCACTCCAACTCCAACCACGGTCTTGCCCGAGGATATCCTGGTAGTCCTCATCTTTACGGTTCTTCGCGAAGATAGTTCTATCTCCTCGGTTACTTTCGGCGCTCGCTCCGCGAGGTAGAGCGCATGTTGGACGATTGCTCGTTGTTCTTCCGAATCGAGAAGCTTCTGCGCTCTACTTGTAGAGATCAGTACGTTCTTACCTGCTACCAGCAGCGGTAAACGAGTTTTCGCTTCCATCTTCGAGAATGCATTGAAAAGGATGCGCTGATTCAACTCTCGATCGTGAAGCAAAGCAGTTTCTATAGTCGACGCGGCGGAGCGGACAAAGCTGTGAAGCAGTGGGGTTGAGTGCTCGACCAGGCATGTCAGATCAAGTACACCCTCGATGTGGCCGGAGAGTGGATCCCGGATTGGGGCGCCCGAACACGAGTATTTCTGGAATCGCTCGTGAAAATGCGCTGCTCCTACGATGTGGACTGAACGGCCTGATTCGAGGACAGTTCCTACTCCGTTGGTTCCCACTTCGCTTTCTGCGTAACTGAACCCCGGAGACAGGGAGATCGTATCGACCCGCGCTCCGATTGTGGAATTAGTGTCGAGTCGGGAGAGCACTCGCCCCTTGTTGTCCGATATCGCGATGCTCAGCGGGATATCTTCGGTGTATTCGATGAGCTTTTCAAGTACCGGCCGCGCGTAATGAACGAGGCGTGACGCGACATCGACGTCGCCGATGAACCGAACATCCCCTCCGTGTGGGGAGACCCCGGCGGCTTGAGATCGGATCCAGGATGCCGCGACGAATTCGTCTGCCCCACCTGCCTGCGTCTCTCGGTCACCGAGGCGCAAGCGCCGTCTTGCACCGCCATTCGTGTCGTCGACGATTCCCATCATTGCGTCCTCCATATTGCCGGCCTGCTCTGGCGCCACCGACGCCTACGCGAGTACTCGCAGACGATTTGTGTCTCCAGGTAACACGCGAAAGCAAAGGAGTGGAGTGTCTCAAGGTCGGACACTCCGCTCCGTTGCGCGCGGTGTGATGCTTTCCCACGTTCGCACTCAGAGTGATGCCTATCACTTACTTTTCTCTTCGACAACGCTAGGAGCCTCGATGGAGCGTTTGATCAACATCGACAACGGCGGAACCTTGACCGACATCTGTGTCGGCAGTGGGTCCGAGTTCGCATTCACGAAGACACTGACGACCCCCGTCGATCTGTCTCAATGCCTCTTCGACGGTATGAGCAAGGTGTCCTCGGTCATCTATGGCGAGCAGAACCTTCCGGGTCTACTGCACTCGACTCAACACATCAGGTACTCCTCAACGCAAGGCACCAATGCCCTCGTGGAGAGGAAAGGTCCTCGTCTCGGGTTGATCGTCGATGATGCTGCGATCGTGGACGAACTTCGTACCGGCACAGAGTCCGAATCCCTCTTCGGCGACCTGGTCGGCCCTCGTACCGCTGTGGTCTCCGACGAACTTGTCGGCGATGCTCTGACCACGACGTTGGTCTCGGAACTCAACCGACTGACCACAGCCGGTGCCGAACGACTGATCCTTGCGGCGAAGTCCCGGGAACGTGAGGCACTGTTCAAGCGGATCGTCCTCGAAAGCTTCCCGCGACACCTACTCGGCTCGGTCCCGGTGCTGTTCAGCTGGGAATTCGCCTCGGACGACCTGCGGTCACGCCGAATCTGGTCCGGCATCATCAACTCATTCCTCCACCCCACTGTCGAGCGTTTCCTCTACAGCGCCGAACGCCGGCTGCGCAGCTACAAGATCAAGAATCCGCTGTTGATCTACCGCAACGACGGAGCTTCCTCCCGCGTCGCGAAATCCGTCGCGCTCAAGACGTACTCCTCTGGTCCGCGTGGAGGCCTGGAAGGAACGCGCGCGCTCGCCGAAGCGTACGGCCTCCCCCACGTGCTCATGATCGACGTCGGCGGAACCACCACCGACGTCGGAACGGTCAAGAACTACACCATCGCGACCGAGCGCCGCGGCCGGGTCAACGGCGTTGCGGTCTCGTACGAGCTCAGTGACGTCAAGTCCGCCGGTGTGGGCGGCAGTTCCATCATCGCGGTCGATGACGGCAAGATCGTGGTCGGCCCGGAAAGCGTCGGAGCGGCCCCCGGTCCTGCCTGCTTCGGTTTCGGCGGCAAGAAGGCAACGATCACCGACGTCAATCTGCTTCTCGGCGTTCTCGACCCCGATACATATCTCGACGGTGAAATGTTCCTCGACGCAGAGCGCTCCCGCGCGGTCATCAGCGAGAGTGTCGCCGAACCGTTGGGGATCAGCGTTGAAGAAGCGCTGATCGAGATGGCTGCCGCCTACGCCGCGAAGGTGGCGGAGTCATTTGCCACAGCCGTCGAGAGCGCAGAGACCACGACGGTTGCCGCATTCGGTGGCGGTGGCCCGATGAGTGCGTGTGATGCCGCGCGACTTGCCGGAGTGCGGCGCGTTCTCGTCCCGAAACTCGCCGCCGTGTTCTCCGCGTTCGGTATCAGCTTCTCCGACATCGCCCAGTCCTACGAGACCAACATCACCGACCGCACCTCTGCGGAAATCGCTGCGGCAGTGGATGAATTACGTGCGCGTGCAACACGCGACATGTTCCAAGAGGGATATGACATCGCTGATTGCTCGTTGGAGTGGGCATCGCTGGTCGAGGATGCCGACGGCGCGGTGACCCGGACGGAGTTCGACAGCGGACTCGACGTCAGCTCGGCTGCCGGGAACAAGACCCTCCTGGCGTTGAAGGCGATCCGGGAGCTTCCGCATTCGGTAGTCAAGGGCGGATCTCCGGAGACGAAGTCGGTCGCAGCGTCCACCATGACGCGATCGGTCCGCACTTCCGCGACTTCCGTCGAGGATCTTCCGGTCTACCAGCTCGACCAGCAGGTTGCCGGTGCGATGGCATCCGGCCCGGCGATCGTGGAAGGGCAGTTCTTCACCGCTCAGGTTCCGGCCGGCTGGGACTTGGAGATTTCCAACTCCGGCGACCTGATCCTGACCGACACCGTGTAGCCGGGGCCCGATCCCCCCGAACCATCACATCGACATTTCTCGACACGAAGGTAGCGAACATCATGCGTATCCCCATGACCGAATATCTTGCAATAGATCTCGACTCCGAGCGCTGGCTCTGCCGGGTCTGCGAGCACGATATGGGCAATGCCCGAGGGAATTACAAAGAGGGCACTCTGGTTTACGACCGAGATCCCCGCGAAATTCACCCGTCGATCCTCGATCCGGAGAAATACGAGTACACCTTCGCGCCGGATCCACTCTTCTGCCGAATCCTCGAATTCTATTGCCCTGGTTGCGGAACTCAGATCGAGACCGAATACACCCCGCCAGGGCACCCCCCGACCGTCGACATGATCTGGGACATCGACGCACTGAAGAAGCAGTGGGCCGAACGTGAGGGCGATCCGGAAACCCTGGTCAACTACGGCCCGGGCGAGAATGCGATCGCCGAGCCCCGCACAGCGCATTCGCACTCCCACTCACACGCTCAGCACTGAGACCGGATCGAAGGAGATTACTGTCATGAAACGCATTTCCGTTGATATTGGTGGAACATTCAGCGACTGCTTCTTTGTCTGGGACGACGTCTACGTCGAAGCGAAGGCTCTGACCACCCATCACAATTTGGCTCTGGGCTTCAACGAAGCTCTCGACCTGGCGTGCTCGCGTGCCGGAGTGAGCCGCAGTGATGCGCTGCGCGAGGTCGACTCGGTTCGTTATGCCACGACGCTGGGCACAAACGCACTCATCGAAGGCAAGGGCCCCAAGGTCGCCGCTCTGGTCACCCACGGATTCGAAGATACGATCCACCTTTCCCGCGGTCGCGGATACGGCGAAGGCCTCGACGGCGTCAAGCAGGGCGATATGGCGGACGCTCAACGTCCTGATCCCCTCGTGCCTCGTCACCTGGTGCGTTCGGTCAAGGAACGAGTCGACACCGTCGGCGAGATCCTGGTCCCGTTGATGGTCGACGACGTGCGCCAACAGGTGCGCGAATTGGTGGACAACGGTGCCGAGGCCATCGTCGTGGCCCTGACGAACGCAACCGAGAACTCGGCTCACGAGCAGCAGATCCTCGAGATAATCCTCGATGAATACCCCACGCACCAACTCGGCGCCATCCCGGTGCTACTCAGCAGCCAGGTTTCCGGCAGAAAGGGTGAATACGTCCGGGCGACATCGACAATCGTCGACGCCTTCCTCCACGCGACGATGTTCCACGCACTCAACCAACTGTCGAGCAACTTGCGCGAGTCCGGCTACGAGAAGCCGATGCTGGTCATTCACAATTCCGGCGGCATGGCGCAACCGAACTCCACCGATGCATTGCAGACCATTCACTCGGGGCCGATTGCCGGAGTCGGTGGCGCACAACACCTTGCAGAGACCACGGGCATCGGCGACGTCGTATCCATGGATATGGGTGGAACGTCATTCGACATCGGTCTGGTCCCCGAAGGCGGAGTTCGTCACTACGATTTCCAGCCCACCATCGGTCGCTGGCTGGTCTCGGTTCCCATGATCCACCTCAATACCCTCGGGGCCGGTGGCGGCTCCATCGCCACGTACAACCGGATCCATAATTCGGTCCAGATCGGACCCGAATCAGCGGGCTCGGACCCCGGTCCGGCATGCTACGACCGCGGCGGCCTTCAGGTCACGGTCACCGACGCCGACCTGGTGCTCGGATACCTTGATCCCGACAACTACGCCAACGGCTACATTTCGCTCAACAAGAAGCGTTCCGTCTACGCCATCGACGAAAACCTTTCCGACGAACTCGATCTGGAGGCCGTCGACGTTGCGAAGGTGATCAAGCGCACCGTCGACGAGCAGATGGCTATCGGCATCGAGAAGGAGCTGCGCTCGCGCGGCGGCCTCGTCGAGGATTACACGATGCTCGCCTACGGCGGCAACGGTCCCCTGCACGCCTGCGGTATCGCGGCCAAGGCCGGCATCAACAAGATTCTCTTCCCCCCGTACGCCTCGGTATTCTCCGCGCTCGGCGCAGGTAACATGAAGCCGCTGCACATCCACGAACGCAGCGCCTACATCGTTCTCTACGAGCCCCGCGAGCGAACCCTCTACAACCAGTACGAGCAGCTCAACTCCTACATCACCGAGCTCGAGAACAAGGGCACCGAAGACCTTGTCCGCCAGGGCTACAACCGTGACGATGTCCAATACCGCCTCGAGATGGACATGCGTTACGGCAACCAGCTGGTCACCACTGCGGTGTCCTTCGACATCAACCGGGTCGACGGTGTCGCCGATGTGCTGTACCTGATCAAGACGTTCGCCGAGATCTTCGGTCAACGCTACGGAGAAGGCACCCAGGCGCCCGAAGCCGGTGTGCGCGTGCAGACCTTGCGCGTCGCGTCGTACATCAACGGTGACGTCGTCAAGTTCGATTCCATCGACGCCGGCGGCGAGCGTGCCGTCCCGGCGCCGGTCAGTACCCGCAAGGTGCACTTCACCGATACCAGCGAGCCCGTACAAACCCCCGTCTACGACGAGACCGCTCTCCATCACGCGTACGTGATCGCCGGTCCGGCGATCGTGACGACAGAGAGCACCACGTACCTCGTCGAACCGGGCTGGCGACTGGAGCCGACCGTTCAGGGTGCCGTCTGGCTCCTCAAAGACTGACGAGCAGTCGAATCAACCACAGTTCTTTCTAAGGAGTCACACATCATGACAATTCTGGACAACGGCAGCGGCGGACCGTCTACGGACCGCGAAGACGCTCAGCAACTCAGCGCACAGGAGCAGCAGTGGGTCGACAAGTTCATGGACGAGACCACCCTGTTCCTCGGCCCCGATCCCGAGATCATGCGTAATCACACGATTGCCGAGCGCACAGCCCACGAAAGCTACTGCATGAGCTCGGATACAGATCCGATCGAGGCAGATCGCATCCGTAAACGTCTCGCCGGCTCGTTGGACGAAGCCTTCGAGATGTGCGAAAGCATGGGCGCGGCCCCCGGCGCGAAGTGGGCCGACCTCTCGGTCGCCGTCTACACCGCCGAAGGTGACGTCAGCTACCTCTCCAACCGCGGAGTGATCGCCTTCTCCGCAGTGCTGCACCACCCGATCCGTTACATCATGAAGAACTGGAAGGACGAGCCGACCGTTGGGATTCGGCCGGGAGACGGCTTCTTCCACAACGATTCGCGGTTCGGCATGGTGCACAACACCGACCAGTCGATGCTGGTGCCAGTCATGCGCGACGACCGGATCATCGCCTGGGTGGGGGCCACCATCCACGAGGGCGAAAACGGCGCCTGCGAGCCGGGCGGTATGCCCTCGGGATCGGAAACTCCCTTCGACGACGGGCTGCGTGCCTCGCCGATCAAGATCGTCGAAGGCGGTCGTCTGCGCCGGGATCTGCTGACATTCCTCCAGCACTCCACCCGTGACCCCAAGCTGATGCTCGCCGACATCAAGGTCAAGATGGGCGCCGTCAGCCGAGTGATGGACACCGTCAACCGCCTCCTCGACGAGGTCGGCGAGGAAGCCTTCGTCGCCACGCTGCGGAGCACCGTCGAGAACGTCGAAGCAGAAGTGCGGCGCCGCATTTCAGATCTCCCGGACGGCACGGTCACGTTCAACCAGTTCGTCGACTCCACCCTCAAAGAGAACATCCTGATCAAGTTCGCCTGCAAGATCACCATCAAGGGCGAGCGGATGATCGTCGACCTGACCGGTACCGGCCCCGAGATCCTCAATCGGGCGATCAACTCGCCGCTCGGATCGACCAAATCGTTCATGACGCAGGCAATCCTGTCGTACTGGTGGCCCGATCTGCCGCGCAGCACCGGCGCGCTCTCCCCCATCGAGGTCATCTCGGAGGAGCACACCTGGGCCGACGCCGGATACGACGCACCGGTCGGGCAGTCGCTGCAGGCCTCGTTCCGGGGGTTCTCGGCGCTGCAAACCGCGTACGCCAAGCTGCAGTTCTCGGCACCCACGAAGTATTCGAACGTCATCGCCCCGTGGTTCAACCAGATCAACAACTTCCTGTGGGGTGGAACCACCCAGCACAGCGAGCAGGTGGGCAACCTGTGTGCTGACCTGAACGGAATGGGCGGTGGCGCCAAGGCATTCCGCGACGGCGAAGACGGCGTCGCTCCATTGTTCTGTGCGATGGCCGACATCGCCGAGCAAGAGGTCATGGAAGAGGAGGTGCCGTTCCTGCAGTTGGTGTCCAAGCGTCTCGTCAAGGACAACCAGGGCTTCGGCAAGTATCGCGGCGGCATGGGTTACGAGATGATCGTTGCCTCACGCGGTACCCCCAGTTGGGGATTCATGACCGTGACCTCCGGCTCGAAGTTCTCGTCGGTCAGCGGAATGTTCGGCGGCTACGGCTGCCCGACCTACCCGTTGTCGATGGTCAAGAACATCAACATCTACGACATCATCCGCAAGGACCCCTCCCAGTTCGATCTGTCCATCGAACGGGTGATGAACGAGCAGCCGTACGAGGGCGGCAAGTACCTGACCGGGCACATGGGTCTGCAGTTCGACGTCGCCAAGGAAGGCGAGCTGTACATGATCAGCCAGGGCTCCGGCGGCGGCTACGGCGACATCCTCGAACGTGACCCCGAGCTCGTGATGGCGGACCTGCAGCTCGCGCGGATCTCGGACAAGGTGGCCGGCGGACTCTACGGCGTCGTCTACGAGCCCGACACCTTCGTCGTCCGCGAGGAGGAGACGAAGGTGCTGCGCGCACAGATGCGTCAGGATCGGCTCGAGCGGGGCAAGCCGTACAAGGAATTCGTTGCCGAATACGTCAAGCCCGAGCCGCCGAAAGAGTTGCTGTACTTCGGTTCCTGGGGTGACGACAACGACCAGCTGGTTGCCACGCACTGGGGCAAGAGCGAGCCGGAGCGGGTGACGGCACGTTTGGAGGATCTTCCGCTGATCATGATCCCGGACCGCCGCGTGCTCAAGATCGAGGCACTCACCAAGCGGGTACGCGAACTCGAAGCCAAGTGCGGCGAGGAAGTTCTGCACAAGTCCTGACCCAGTCGATACCGCGCGGTGATGCTTCGCCCGCCGCCGCATGGAGCCGCGGCACGCATCGCCGCGCGGTATTGCACGACCCTGACGAGGAATACCACATGACCACCAGCCTTCTCGACACGATCGCCTCGCCGCCCTCGGGCCGCCGGACCGCTCTCCTGCTCGATCACCACGCGTACGCGCAGACGGTGTTTCTCCGCAACCGAGCCGTGCCCTGGGGGGACCCCACCAGTTATGCCCGATTCTTTAACCAGGCGCAGAGTCTACTCAAGCCCGACCTCGCCGTCTTCGATCTGAATCACTTCTATACGCACCATCTCGAGCAGAACACAGGGCTGCGGGATGCGATGTCCCAGAAGAAAAGAACCGGCTACGCGCTGCGAACGATGCTCGCGGACAAGGACCTCACAAGCAGCGCCGTCGAGCTTGCCCGAACCCTGACCGCAATGGCATCAGAACCGGTGGTGTTGCAAATACCCTCCCCCATGCAGTGGCTACGGGCCACACACCATCATTCGGGTTCTCCTGATATCGACGGCCTGAGTGCCGACGACGCGGAAAACTCGTCGATGTACGTCACGGATTGGCTACGCGACTTCGCAGTACTCCCCTTCGCCGCAATACTCCTCGACGACCGACCAATAACCCCGTCCGCACCAGGTGCGTCGGTCGGATTCGACACATACACCCCGATCACCAACATCACCGCACACTATCGATTGGTCGTCGGAATGCGCGACTCCCACGGCGTAACCCTCCATCAGCAAACCGACCGCGGGGGTGTCCTGCCTGAAAGCTACTGGCTCGGAGCAGAATTAACGCTTCCCCCAGACGACTTTCACATCACACAGATCCCCGGCGCCGCGGTACCGGAAGTTGTTCTCCAACAACTTTCTCAGCTCAAGTGAAACAAGCTCATCCGAACCAACCAATTCCGAACCGAATGAACAACGTGCGGGTCGTCAAAGCCATTCAGCGGTCGTCCAGCGGGCTTAAGCCGCCCAGGCACGATTCAATAGGTTTCGTAATGGACAGCGTCGGCCAGTGGCCGGCGCTGTCGCCATCCGAAGCGTTCGAGATCCGGAACCTGTTGAAACTCGGTCACCTTCCCGACGCACAGCCACGCAATGGGGCGAACGGGTGACGGAATGCCCATGAGTTCGGTGAGGTACTTCTCGTCGTAGAACGAAACCCAGCCGATGCCGATCTCCTCGGCTACCGCGGCGAGCCACAAATTCTGAATTGCCAGTACCGCCGAGAACAGTCCGGTGTCGTCGACGGTATGACGGCCGAGGATGTTCGGGCCACCGCGCGACGGGTCGTAAGTGACGACGATGCCGGTACCGCTCTCGGCGATTCCCTCGATCTTGATGGGGTCGAACGTCGAGCGGCGATCCTCGGGCAAGGACTGCGCGAATTTCACCCGGGCATCGGCGACGTGTGCCGCGAAGGTGTCGAGCGTCTCCGGATTGCGAACGACGACAAAATCCCACGGTTGCGTGTTTCCCACGCTCGGCGCGCGATGGGCGGCGTCGAGAATGCGCATCAGAGTTTCGTCGGGGACGATCTCTCCCGAGAACTCGGCGCGAACGTCTCGGCGTCGCCGAATCGCTTCGTACACGGATACAGCTGATTCACTCACGCCCCGACGGTATAGCGGTGCAATCCCAGCATGGCGTCGGGGTGCGGTTCGACCGTTTCTTCGCGCACGCAGGCGCGGAGCGCGCCCGTCGAGCGCGCGTTCGTCGACATACCCCAGAGGAAAGATCCGTCCTACGATCAGGGTCCCATCCGGATCGCCGACACTGTCGCCACACGGCCGCTGGACGATGCGAGTTTCTTCCTGGCGCTGACAGATAGAGCCATCCCTAATTGCGCGTAAGCCCGCTTCGGCAAGCACAGGACAAGAACAAGAGAATTGAGGTGGCGGCGCGATGGTAGGCCGTGTGACGGACGAGAACGTCTTTCAACTCCGCTTGAACGAGCTCTTCTCCGGCTCCGATCGGCGCCTGACGAACGTCGCTGTGGCTCACAGCCTTCTCGCACGCGGCTGCCGAATCTCGACAGCGTATCCCTCCCAGCTTCGACACGGCGCTCGGTCGAGCCCATCGGATGAGGTGGTGTCAGCGTTGGCCGTCTACTTCGATGTCCCTCCCGGCTATTTCTTCACCATCCCCTGGTCCGGCGATCGCGCGCGCGTTCACGACGGGGACGCGGAGACAGTCGATCATCTCGCCGACCAGGAACTGAGACAGTTGCTCCGGGCCGCGAACGAACTCTCGGCGACCTCACTGGAACTGTTGTCGAATCTGGCTGCCACACAGTGTATCTCAGAAAACCACCGAAAGACGCCCACACGGACCCAACATCCTGTATTAGATCGACCGAAAACCGGCACCACGACCTCGGCGAATCAATCCCACAGATTCACCTAGCTGCGATCGATGTCCTTGCCGTTGCGGCGACAGCACAGAGATGCTCCCAGTTGTCACGATGTCTTCAGGGCGACAGTTCTGTCACTGTGCCCCACCCGGCAGAATCCAGCCAATGTTCGGCAACGAATTTGTGGGCCGAGTCTTACACGAATGTGATCACATCTTTCACCGAAGGGACGTCGAGTACATCATCCTGCAGTCGGGCGACCATGTGGGTGAAGTGCGGAATGAATCCACTTGCGATCACACGGTTGCCGGAAACACCGGCATTGACAACGGAAATGGAAAGCCCTGCTTCATCGATTCTGCGTTGCAGAGGATCCCAGTAACGTGCGTCGGCATCAATTGCCCCCGAAGCCTGAGGGAAGCCGAGTGGGTTGAGGAGCCGAGGATGTCTCCCACGGCGTAGCCGTCTGTCATGGAGCCCCGAGCGTAACCAGCGTCGATGCGGTCTCCGGGGGACCGGACATCGAGACCGGAAGCCACAAGACGCTTAAAGCCTCAGTTACTGGTTTACAGCCAGACAGTCATGCACCTCGCGCGCATAGCACCGAACTGCTGTGGGTTCTCGGCTTATGACATCAATAACCCGAGAAGGCGCGTGTGCTGTTCAGCCAGAGGAGGCCAGCCCAGGTCCGTACCCCTCTACTCGGAGCGCACTAAGGGAGTTCCGAATCAGGCCTCAACTCATACGGTCCCGCCATGGCGACCACCTCATCGAATCCCGGACCAAGTCACCGAACTCCCGAATGAAGTAGCTGTTCTCATGTCTCTTCGCTTTTCAGCAAACTATCGATGCCCACATCACCAGACGCGAACGCGGATATCGCGTGCACCTCCGGAGCGATCCAGCCGATACCTACGGTGAGCCAAGCGCTAACCGGCTCGTACCTTCAGCCGTCGCAAGAAGCCGGAGCCGGAATCAGTGCCGCTGACGGC